>ONMG01000260.1 GCA_900318855.1 uncultured Prevotella sp. | reverse complement strand
TTGCCCTTCTGTGCACTGGCCGGCGTCAAGCCAAAGACCAGCAGCACTGTGGATAGAATTAATTTCGTATTCATTCGGTTAGTTAAGTTTATAATGGTTTAAGAATTGCTCCCGGTAAAGGTGATTGCCATCGTCTTTATCGGGAGCAAACAGGAAAGTTGCGAGTGGGGCGGTTACTCCCCTTCGGGAGCGTCCTCAGCGGGCTTCATGTTGGTGTACACATTCTGCACATCATCGAAGTCCTCAAGCTTCTCCACCATCTTGTCGATGGTCTCGCGCTCCTCATCGGTAACGTCCTTGAGGTCATTGGGGATACGTGTGAACTCGGCACTCGTAATCTCATAGCCATTATCCTCAAGATATTTCTGAATGTCACCGAAGCTCTTCGGGTCGCCATAGATGGTTATTTCACCACTCTCCTCGTCGGTGTCGTATTCATCGTCCACCCCATAGTCGATGAGGTCAAGAATCAAAGAGTCCATATCCGTGTCCTCCTTCGGTTTGAAGGAAAAGACGCATTTATGGTCGAAGAGGAAGCTCAGGGAGCCCTGGGTGCCAAGGTTGCCGCTGAACTTATTGAAGACGGAACGTACATCGGCCACCGTGCGGGTGGTGTTGTCGGTGAGGGTATCAACGAAGACGGCCACTCCGTGGGGGCCGTAGCCCTCATAGGACACCTCCTTATAGTCGCTTTGATCCTTCCCCATAGCGTTCTTAATAGCGCGCGTGATGTTGTCCTTCGGCATGTTCTCACGCTTGCAAGTAGCAATGATGGCACGTAGCCTTGGATTGTTCTCGGGTTCGGGACCGCCAGCCTTCACTGCTATGGCAATTTCCTTGCCCAGTTTAGTGAACGTACGGGCCATGTGTCCCCATCTTTTCAGCTTAGTAGCTTTGCGATATTCAAATGCTCTTCCCATTGGGTTTAATTATAAATATATTAATGTTTGTTTTATTCTGTACCAGCTGCCCTCCGACTCGTTAGCGGAGTTCAGCATTGAGTTTCGTGGTGAGCTGGTGAATGAGCTTGTTCATAATAGCTTCAATCTGCTTTTCGTTGAGGGTCTTTTGTTCATCCTCCAGAACGAAGTTCACGGCGTAGCTTTTCTTGCCTGCGGGCAGATTCTTGCCTTCATATACATCAAATAGCTCTACGCTCTTGAGGAGCTTCTTCTCCGTCTGTCGGGCTATCTGCTCTATTTGGGCAAACTCCACATCCTTGTCGACCAGCAAAGCCAAATCGCGGCTTACGGCAGGGAATTTCGATAGCGGCTGATATTCGATCTTATTCTTGCGAACAGCCTTCATGAGTGCACCCCAGTCGATATCTGCATAGAACACCTCGTTGTCGATGTCATTCTCCTTCTGTATTTTCCTGTTGAGTAAACCCACCTCGGCAATCAGCTTCCCGGCGCGCGTCGTATAGGCCAAAGCTGAAGAGAAGATGTTGTTGTCGCTCTTTCCTATGGTCATTGCACCGGCAGCCAGTCCCAGGCGCCTGAAGATGTTCTCCACATAAGCCTTGAGCTGATAGAACGAAGTATCCTCATCAGGATGGGCCCAAGAGCCCTGCACGCGCTTGCCCGTAAGCCAAAGGGCAAGGTGATAGTCCTGGCTATAAGCCTTAATGGGAGCATCGGCATTGAGCTTATCTGAATCGAACCGATAAGTGTTACCAAACTCGAAGAACTGCAGGTTGGCATTCTTGCGGTTGGCATTGCGGCGTATGCTCTCCAAGCCTCCGAAGAGAAGTGTGGCCCTCATCACGCCCAAGTCGGCACTCTGCGGATTCATCACCTTTACAGTGTGCTCCCAGTCATAGTGATTGAGTCCGGCCTGCTCGTAATAGCTCACCTTGGTCAGCGAGTTGTTAAGTATTTCATTGAATCCACAGCCAACGAGCTGGTCGCCGATGATATTCTCGAGCTTGTGCTCCTTGTCCTCTTCACCCGCCACCGTGAGCGAGCTCTTGAGCTGAGTGGGAATCTCTACATTATTGTAGCCGTAGATGCGAAGAATATCCTCTACCACATCGCAGGGGCGCTGCACGTCAACTCTATAGGCCGGAACCGTGAGATCAAGTCCATTCTCGTCCTCGCTGTTGATTTTCATCTCCAGGCTGCGGGCAATGTTCTTGATGGTCTCGTGGCCTATCTGCTTGCCGATAAGGCGGTCGCAGTATTCATAGTTTAGCCTCACATTGAAGTCGGGCAATGGATGAGGATAGACATCTTTAATCTGCATGCTCACCTTGCCGCCGGCCAGCTGGCAGCAGAGGATGGCAGCCTGCTTCAAGGCATAGATGGTGCCGTTCGGATCGACTCCACGCTCGAAGCGGAAGCTGGCATCAGTGCTCAGCCCATGCCGGCGAGCGCTCTTGCGAATCCAGGTAGGATGGAAATAAGCGCTCTCTAGCACCACATTGCGCGTGGTGTCGTAAGTGCCACTTCCTTTTCCACCGAATATCCCGGCTATGCACATCGGCTCCTCCGCATTGCAGATGCTTAAGTCGTGCTCGCCCAGGATATGCTCCTGACCATCAAGGGTGATGAACTTCGTACCCTCGGGCTGGGTGCGCACCACAATCTTATGACCTTTCACCATATCTGCATCAAAGCAATGCATCGGCTGTCCGTAAGCCATCATGATGTAATTGGTGATGTCGACAATGTTGTTGATAGGACGCAGGCCGATGGTGCGCAACTTCTCTTGGAGCCACTCCGGACTTTCCTTGACATCGCAGTCAGTGATACTCACACAGGCGTAGCGTTTGCAAGCCTCTGTATTTTCAATCTCCACATCAATCGGGAGGTTCTCATTGTCCACATTGAAAGCATCGCAGTCAGGACGGTGCAGACTTGTTTTGTAGCCTCGCTGCAAAAGCCACGCATAGAGGTCGCGTGCCACACCATAATGCGACAGTGCGTCGGCCCTGTTGGCCGTTATATCAATGTCGATAAGCCAATCGCTCTCTAAATGATAGTATTCAGCTGCCGGGGTTCCTACGACAGCATCATCGGGCAGAACAATGATACCGCTGTGGTCGGTTCCGACTCCGATTTCGTCTTCCGCACATATCATTCCGAAACTGTCAACTCCGCGAAGGCGCGATTTCTTGATGGTGAATTCCTTGTCACCGTCGTAGAGCACACAACCCAAATCGGCGACAATGACCTTTTGACCCGCAGCCACATTGGGCGCGCCGCACACAATCTGTTGGGGCTCACCCTTACCGAGGTCAACAGTAGTAACGTGCAAATGGTCGCTGTTGGGATGAGCCTCGCACGTAAGCACCTTGCCCACATAGAGTCCCTTCAGTCCGCCTCTGATAGATTGCACTTCTTCGAGAGAATCGACTTCCAGTCCTGTAGATGTAAGCGCGTCCGCCGTCTCTTGGGGAGTCAGGTCGAAGTCGACATATTCCTTAAGCCATTTGTATGAGATGTCCATTATATATAATGATTAAGAATTCCAATGCTTGAAACAACGTGCAAAATTACAAAAAAGATAGCAACTCTCCAATAAATCAACACTATAATTTTAACTCCCGATGGTTGCGCTCTCAGGGTTTTTCATCCATATACCAAGGCAAGCAGAACCGGAATCTTCCGGCTCAGAGGAGAATGCGTGCGGAGGATGGACTGCTGTCCGGACAGAGATGACCGTGGACACCGCTGATTCCAACGATGAATGCACCACCTGGCAAATGGCTAACATATGTTTGACAAATCGCTAACATATGTTTGACAAATCGCTAACATATGTTTGACAAATCGCCAACAGATGTTTGACAAATCGCCAACAGATGTT
>ONMG01000041.1 GCA_900318855.1 uncultured Prevotella sp. | reverse complement strand
TCTGGAAGCCAACTGCCAGGCAGCTGAGCGCTTGGGCATCACCACCTTCAGGAATAAAGACTTTGACGACTGGCTGGCATTAGATTTATAGGTTGTTAGCAAGGGCCCTGTTGCCCTGAGCGTCATTCTGCACTGCTACGTCAGGAATGATTTCTGCTTGCACTTTCACCACCATAGTATTGCGGGTGAGCTCTCAGCATCATTGAGCTGACGGCTCACCCGTACGCTTTCAGTTGTTCTTCTTCTTTCCGAATACCTTCTTCACCGGTGGTTTCACATAGGTGCGGGCCGAGCGCACCTTGGACTGCTTGCTCCGGTCGGCAGTCATATTGCTGATTGAGGCATCATCGTCGAGGAGTATCTGCTCCTCCACCACCTGTGTCGGCTCATCGGGCGTGGGCGGTGTGATAAGGTAGTCCTGCCACTTCTGCGCCCTCACCTTGGAGTGGGTCGAGAGTTTTCCCTGAAGTGCCTGCTCTATCATGAGCGCTGCCATTGGGGCAGCCATGTCGGCACCGAATCCTCCATGCTCAATGTAGACGCATACCGCAATACGCGGCTTGTCCATCGGGGCATAGCCGATGAAGATAGAGTGGTCGTTATCATAGTTTTCGGCCGTGCCCGTCTTGCCGCACACGTGCCAGTCGATGGGCTTGCTCATGCTGTGGGCTGTGCCCGTAAGGGTACAGAGGCGCATGCCACGTATCACGGGATCAAAGGCCTCGGCAGCGGCCTTGCACTCATGTCGGGTCGTGAATTTCGCGTCAAGCTCCGTTCCAGCCTTGGGCTTGTGGACATGAGGAGTGAGATACCACCCTCGATTGGCCACGAGAGCCGCCAGATTGCAAAGTTGCAGCGGAGTAGCGGTGATTTCCCCCTGTCCCATGCCGAGCCACATGATGGTCTGCGAGTTCCAGCGCCCCTTGTATTCTCTGTCGAGCGAAGCTGCCGTAGGCACGGTGCCTCCCACCTCGCCAGCCAAATCGATGTCCAAGGGAGCACCGAAGCCCATGCTCTTGATGTAGCTGCTCCACACGTCGACCGCCTCACCCCTGCTCTTAAAAAGCGTGGCGTTGTCGACGTAATCCATGAAAGCCTTGCAGAAGTAGGAGTTGCAGCTGTTGCTAAGCGCGCCTACGAGAGCCTGAGGCGACCGGTGCTTGTGGCAGCCCACATGATACTTGCCCCGCCAGAAGCCCTGGTAGCAGGTATATTGCGTCTCAGTGGTAAGCGAATGGGTGGAAAGGAAGGTGAGCATATTGGCCACCTTGAAGGTGGAGCCAGGTGCATAAGCATTGCTGATGGCCCGGTTCAGCGTGTCGGCATCATAGGAGGAGAAGGCCATGCATTTCACCTCGCCCGTCGTAGGGTCGAGCATCACAATGCTCCCCTGCTTGCCTTCGAGCAGACGGTCGGCAAGTTCCTGCAACGATGCATCCAGCGTGAGCTGCTCACTGGCTGTGAGGCTCTTGGAAGGTAGCTGTAAGGGCAGGAAGGCAAGGAATAACAATAAATATCTCAAAGTCTTCATAACAGTCTTGTTTCGGTGTGCAAAGTTACAAATAAAATGGCAATCAGCGTCCTTTTCGGCCATTTCTCTTCTATTTTAAGTCTGCTCCTGGGAGTGTATAGGCCAGACTCGCATGTTGGAATTTTTGAAATACCGACAGCCGAGCGGCTACCGTCGGATGCCCAAAGGAAGAAACACTGGAACACAGCGTGGAGACAGCCTCAACCCCCCGGCAATGGGTCGCGGCAGCCGCAAAAGGCACGCAAAAATGGCACCGGCAGTGCATTAGTGACTGAAAAGTTTTGTGCTTCTGCCTTTTTGTAGTACTTTTGCAGACATATCAAAACAATTAGTCATGGAAAAGAAAGATAACGAAACAATCCAGTTGCCCGACAACGCTTTCCGAGAATTAAAGCAAGGGGAAGAGTATGTCCCGGTGCTGAAGCCCGAGCGCACCTACCCTGAAGTCAACAGCTGGTCGGTCACGTGGGGCATCCTCATGGCCATTCTCTTCTCGGCCGCCGCTGCCTACCTCGGCCTCAAGGTGGGTCAGGTGTTCGAGGCCGCCATCCCAATAGCCATTATAGCCGTGGGTGTGTCGACAGCAGCCCGGCGTCACAACGCGCTGGGTGAGAATGTCATCATCCAGAGCATCGGAGCCTGCTCGGGCGCCGTTGTGGCCGGAGCCATCTTCACGCTGCCTGCCATCTACATCTTGCAGGCCAAATATCCCGAGATGACATCCTCGTTCTTCAAGATGTTTTTCGCCTCGGCTTTGGGCGGCATCCTCGGCATTCTGTTCCTCATCCCCTTCCGCAAGTATTTCGTGAGCGACATGCATGGCAAGTACCCCTTCCCCGAGGCCACAGCCACTACACAGGTGCTCATCTCGGGAGCCAAGGGAGGCGGTCAGGCCAAGCCCCTGCTCATGGCCGGACTGGTGGGTGGACTCTACGACTTCGTGGTCTCCACTTTCGGCCTTTGGAATGAGAATTTCACAAGCCGCGTCATCGGCTTAGGCGAGACATTGGCCGACAAAGCCAAACTGGTTTTCAAAGTCAACACCGGAGCCGCCGTCTTCGGACTGGGCTACATCATCGGCTTGAAGTATGCCTTCTTCATCACCCTGGGTTCGTTGGCCGTGTGGTGGCTCATCGTTCCGGGAATGTCACTCATCTTCCACGACCAGGTTCTCAACATGTGGGATCCCACCATCACAGCCACCGTAGGTTCCATGAGTCCTGAAGCCATCTTCAAGTCCTACGCCCGCAGCATCGGCATCGGCGGCATCGCCATGGCCGGCATCATAGGCATCATCAAGAGCTGGGGCATCATCAAGGGCGCTGCCAGCCTGGCCGGACGCGAGCTGCGCGGCAAGGGGGCAGGTCTGGAGGAAGTGAAGCGCACGCAGCGCGACATCTCGTTCAAGATTATTGCCATTGGCAGCATAGCCGTCTTGGTCATCACCTTCCTCTTCTTCTGGTTCGGCGTCATGCAGGGCAATCTGCTTCAGGCCGTTGTGGGCATCCTCCTCGTGGCCATCATTGCCTTCCTCTTCACCACAGTAGCTGCCAATGCCATCGCCATCGTGGGCAGCAACCCCGTGTCGGGCATGACGCTCATGACGCTCATCTTGGCCAGTGTGGTCATGGTAGCCGTAGGACTGAAAGGTCCTGGAGGTATGCTTGCAGCCCTCATCATGGGCGGTGTGGTATGCACGGCGCTCTCTATGGCCGGCTGCTTCATCACCGACCTGAAGATAGGTTACTGGATTGGCACCACACCCAAGAAGCAGGAGACATGGAAGTTCCTCGGCACACTGGTGAGTGCTGCCACCGTGGTGGGTGTGATGATAGTACTCAACAAGACCTACGGCTTTGCCAGCGGTAAGCTCGCGGCTCCGCAGGCCAATGCTATGGCTGCCGTTATCGACCCGCTCATGAACGGCACGGGAGCCCCCTGGGCCCTCTATGCCATAGGAGCCGTCATTGCCGTGGTGCTCGACCGCTGCCACATCTCTGCCCTGGCCTTCGCGTTGGGCATGTTCATTCCGTTGGAGCTCAACGTGCCCCTGCTGGTGGGCGGAGCCGTCAACTGGTTTGTGACCACTCGCTCAAAGGACGCCGAGGTCAACAAGGAGCGAGGCGAGAAAGGTACACTCCTGGCCAGCGGCTTCATTGCCGGAGGCGCCCTTATGGGTGTGGTGAGTGCACTGCTCAAGTTCTGCGGTGTGGAATTCAACTACGATGCCTGGTGGGAGAACCATCTCTCCGAGCTGCTTTCGCTGGCCGCCTATCTGATGCTCATCAGCTGGTTTATCGTGGCAACAAGAATCAAACGTAAGTGACCCCAGACCCAAGTCAGCAGAAAGTCATCGGCATCCATGGCGGCTACCATCTGGTGCTGGCGCCACCGGGATGCGGAAAGACGCAAATTCTGGCCGAGAGGCTGCGCCAGGCTCACAAGCAAGGCGTGGCCTTCGGCGATATGCTCTGCCTCACCTTCACCAACAGGGCTGCACGTGGCATGCGCGAACGCATAGCAGGCCACATCGGTGAGCAGCACATCGACGAGGTCTTTGTGGGCAACATCCACCGCTTCTGTTCCAGATTCCTCTTCACCGAGCAGCTGATACCCGCCTCTACCACCGTCATCGATGAGGACGACGCCATCAGCATCCTCTCGCGCTATGCGGGCACCGACGAGGAACTCATCAAAAAGAACCGCACGCTGCGCTCACAGGCCGCTACAGCAGTGAAGCTGGCGGCCTTCATGCACCAAATTGAGAAGAAGCACCCCAAAGGACTGCGCCTGCACCCGGAGTGCATCGACTCCAATGACGTGAGCTGCATGCGCGAGATATGCCGCATACAGCATATGGACTTCACGGCGCAGGCCATGAGCGACATCTACCATCACACCGACTTCTATGAAGAAGCAGCCAAGAGCGAAGCCTATCCCATTGGTATGCATGAGGGAATAAGCAGTCTGCTCAGGAAGATGGCCATGGCACGGCAATATGCCAAATACAAGAAAGACAATCAGCTGATAGACTTCGAAGACCTGCTGATTCTCACCTATGATGCCGTGAGCACAGCTCCAAAAGGCACTTTCCCCACCTATCACTGGATACAAATTGACGAGGTGCAGGACCTCAACCCTTTGCAGCTGCGGCTGGTCGACTATTTCACTGCCGACGATGCACCCACGGTGGTGTATCTCGGCGATGAGCAGCAAGCCATATTCTCGTTCATGGGCGCACGCATGAGTACGCTCGAAAAGCTGAAAGAGCGTTGCACCGGGCACATCCACCATCTCGACGAGAACCACCGCTCGCCAAGATACCTCCTCAAAGTACTTAACACCTATGCCACGCAGATGCTGCACATCAGTCCCGAGCTGCTGCCCATCACCAGCGACACCACAGAAGCTAAGCCCCACGACCTGGAGATACTCACCGGACAGACCATAGATGATGAATATCAGCTCTGTGTGAAAAAGGCCGCAGCGCTGACCCGCGACAATCCCCAAGAGACCACGGCACTCATCGTGAACTCCAATATTGATGCCGAGATACTGAGCAACCGGTTAGTCGAAGCCCATGTGAGTCACTTCAAGATATCGGGCGACGACCTCTTCTCTACCCCCGAGGTGAAGTTGCTGCTGGCTCACCTCAGTCTGCTGACCGACGAAGGCTCCTTCATGGCCTGGGCTCACCTGATGAAGGGACTGCGCGTGTTCGAGACCAATAACGCTGCGCGCAACTTCGTGAAGTCCACCTTCCAACATGCCATGCTGCCCTCCGACTTCCTGCGCAACGACGGGCTCACCTATGTGCAGGACTTCGCCAGACACTGCGCCAATGGCGATGTGGTGGTATTCGACACCGAAACAACGGGGCTCGATGTGCTGGAAGATGACATTCTGCAGATAGCAGCTGTCAAGATGAGACAAGGAGAGAAGGTGGAAGGCTCGGAGTTCACCGTCTACATGCGCTCCGACCGCCCCATACCCGAAAAACTCGGCGACATCGACAATCCCATCATCAAGGAACTGCAACAGGTGACCACCGTCGGACGTGCAGAGGGACTGAAAGCTTTCCTCGACTATGCAGCAGGCTGCGTGCTCCTCGGCCATAACGCCACCTACGACTACCAAATTCTCGAGTCCAATCTGAAACGCTATCTGCCTGGCTCCTCGCTGCGTGACCTTCACCCTCTCTATTTCGACACGCTGAAACTCAGTCGACTGCTATTGCCCGGACTGAAGGGCTACAAGCTCAAGACACTGCTTGAGGAACTGCACCTCGAAGGCGAGAACGCCCACTTGGCCGACGCCGATGTCGACGCCACGGTGAATGTGGCTGCCTACTGCCTGAAAAAAGCACTCGACATCGTGCCACGACAGCAGGAATACATGAAACGCAACAACGTGGTGAACCGGGGGCGCGACTTGAAGCGGAAGTACGCAGCCTCGTGGGAAGCAGCGCGGAACAGACTCTTCGTCCCCCATGCCGATGCCCTCAACGAGGAACTGCAACGCTTCTACGACTTTGTGCACGGACAACGGATAATCGCTGAAATACCCAAGTTGAAGTATATCGAACGCTACATCGGACTCAACCTGGTGAAGCCACTGAAGGAAAAGACGCTACAGGCACAGCTCAGTGCCCACATCATGGAAATCAGCACACTAAAGGAAGCCGACCTTTGCAGTCGAAGCGTCGTGGACGACCGCATGTACGTGACTACCATCCACAAGGCCAAGGGACTGGAGTTCGACAATGTCATCGTCTTCGACGCCGTGGAAGGCCGCATGCCCAACTACTACAACCAGGACATCCCGGCGCTGCTGGCTGAGGATGCCCGCAAGTTCTATGTAGCACTGTCCAGGGCCCGCCACCGGCTCATCGTGGCAGCCTCGGCCTTGATCTACGACCATTACAACCAGCCTCATCCTCGGGAGCTGACCCGCTTCATGAATCCCATACTCAAATATTTCTCAGCTGTCTGAGAGAGTCGACAGCCTATCACCACAACAATGGACAAACATCAACTTCAAGGCCATGCGGCCGTACTTCTTGCCAACACTATCTTTGGGCTAGGCGTGCCCGTGACGGCTGTGCTCCTTTCGAAATGGGTCACGCCACTGGGCTACATGCTCACACGCTGTATGGGTGCCGCCCTAATCTTTTGGATAATCTCTCTCTTCCTGCCCAAGGAGAAGGTCAAGGGGCGCGACCTTGCCGTCATCATCTCCGGTGGTCTGCTCGGGGTCGTCGTCTCACAGACGCTCACAGCATGGGCACTGGTCTACACCACACCCGTCTACTTCTCGCTCATAGCCACACTGACTCCCGTTGCCACCATGGCGCTCTCGGCACTTCTCCTCCACGAGGGCATCAACAGCAAGGGTATGGCCGGACTGCTCCTGGGCATCGCGGGCGCAGTGCTGATGGTAGTGGTCAACGGACAGTCGGGCACGGGCAAGAACGACTTGCTCGGCATCTTCCTAGCCCTACTGAGCTTGCTCACCTGGGTCATCTATCTCATCATCACCCGTAAGGTGTCGGGCCACTACAGCTCGGTGACACAGATGAAGTGGGTGTTTCTGGCCTCATCGGTGGTACTGCTCCCGTTCACCCTTCCCGAGTTCGGCCAGCAGCGCCTCTACTCTTCAGCCTGGCAGTGGTCGGGAGTTGCCGAGATGGCATTCATCGTGGTGTTTGCCACTGTGGCAGGTTATTTTGCCCTGCCCTTCGCCATGCGCTATCTGAGTGCCACTACAGTGAGCATCTACACCAACCTGCAACCCGTCGTGGCCTCTGTCGTGGCCATCAACATCGGCCAGGACGCCCTCACCTGGGACAAGCCCGTGAGCGGTCTGCTGGTACTGATGAGCGCATGGATTGTAACGCAGAACGTGGTGAAACGATGAGAGTGGTACGCAATGCGCTGCTGCCGCCCCGAGGCTTCGATGCCATTAATATCCTGGGGACAATCTTCTGCCGAAAGGACACTGACATCGACGCGTCGCTGCTTCGTCACGAGTGCATCCACACGGCACAGATGAAAGAAATGCTCTATGTGGGGTTCTATCTATGGTATCTTATCGAATGGCTTATCCGCCTGCCGATGAAAGGACGGGCCTACAACAAGCTGCTCATGGAAAGGGAGGCTTACACCCACATGGAGGAGGCTGACTATCTGGAGCACCGTCGCCACTTTGCCTGGCTGCTTCGACGCTGAGGTCCGACAACAGCCACGAAAAAGGCCCTCACCTTCAGCTGCCCTTGTGACATTGACGCTGATGGTGAGGGCCTTAATCTTTCTTCGAGCGTGGTTTAGAGTGGCTTGTACTCAACGAAGGCTTCCATAGCCTCGTAGCAGGCAAGACCCAAATCATCGTAGAGCTGAGCTGTTCCACGGTTGCGATCCTCGGCACGCTGCCAGAAGAGACGCTCGTCGTTGCCCAGGAAGGGAGCGCTCTCCATCTGCGAAGAGTGTTTGAGGATTGAGTTACGTTTTGCGCGCAGCTCCTCAGGCGACATGGGAACACACATCTCGATGTTCTCGATTTCCCACTCTGCCCAAGCACCGCGATACATCCAAATGCGGCAGTCCTTGAGCCATTCTGCATGAGCATCCTTCTCCAAGTCAATGGCTGCAAGCACGGCGTCGGTGCATTTACGGTGAGTGCCGTGAGGATCGGCCAGGTCGCCGGCCACAAAGATCTCGTGAGGCTTCACTTCCTGCAGCAGGTTACGCACAATCTCAACGTCCTTTTCGGTCATCGGCAGCTTCTCGATGCGACCGCTCTCATAGAAGGGCAGGTCGAGGAAGTGCACGTGGTCGAGAGGAATCTTATTATAGGTGCAGGCAGTGCGGGCTTCACCACGACGGATAAGTCCCTTGATGGTACGCACGTCGAGTGAATCCATGTCACCCTCCTTCTTATTGGCCAGGAACTTCTTGATGTCGGCATACATCTTCTTGATGGTCTCGTCCTTATCGTCCATGAAAATCTGGTTGAAACCATTGACAAAATGCATGAAGCGGGTCACTTCCTCATCGTTCACGGCGATGTTGCCCGAAGTCTCATAGGCCACATGCAAGTCGTGCCCCTGCTTCACCAGACGCTGAATGGTGCCACCCATAGAGATGACATCGTCGTCGGGATGCGGCGAGAAGACGATAACGCGCTTGGGGAATGGCTTGGCGCGCTCGGGACGATAAGTGTCATCGGCATTAGGCTTGCCACCAGGCCAGCCCGTGATGGTGTGCTGCAGGTCGTTGAAAATCTTGATGTTGGCGTTATATGCAGAGCCGTAGAGAGCGAGGAGCTCGGAGAGTCCGTTCTCGTTGTAGTCCTTGTTCGTCAGCTTGAGAATGGGCTTATGCGTTATCTGACAGAGCCACACAAGGGCTGCGCGTGTGAGTTTGTCGGTCCACTTGCAGCTTGTGACAAGCCACGGATGAACGATACGCGTGAGCTTTCCGGCTGCCGGCAGGTCGATGACCACATGCGCATTGTTGTGGGTCTGGAGGAAGCTGGCAGGGATGGTGTCGGTGACATGCTCCTCAACCGTCTTCTGAATGATGTCGGCCTTCTCATCTCCCCAAGCTGTAAGGAATATCTTACGCGAGGCAAGGATATCCGACATGCCCAAAGTGATTGAGCATGGGGGAACAGGCTCCTGGGAGCCAAAGCTCAACGTCATCTCCTCACGGCTGGTGGCATCGATGAGGATGAGACGAGCGGTAGAGGTAAGCGAACTTCCGGGCTCGTTGGTAGCGATGTTACCGATACGGCCGATGCCCAGGAGCATGATGTCGATGCCTCCAAAAGTCTGGATGCGCTGCTCATAGAGCCGGCACTGGGTCTGCACCTCGTCCTGCGACACGGTGCCATCGAGCGAGTAGACATTCTGCTCGGGAATATCGATATGACTGAGGAAACGGTCGCGAAGCTGAGCCAATGCACTATGCTTGCTACCCTTCTGCAGGGGGAAGTACTCATAGGCATTGAAGACGACTACGTTCTTGAAACTCACCTGCTTCTGCTCGTAGCGGCTGATGAGCTCATTGAACACCGGCGTGAGCGACTGGCCTGTGCCGAGACCCAGTACGCAGTATTTGCCCAACTGCTCCTTGGCCTTGATTTCACTCACGATGGCATCGGCGATGCTCCTCGCTCCTTCCTCTATCTTTGGGAAGATGTCGGTGGGAATCTTCTCCAAACGGGTTATCTCGGAGCGGTCTACGGCCGTCTTCGGCGCATAGAACTTCTCCGGTACTTTATTCAGTACAATCTGTGAACTTAAATGAAGTCTCATGTTATGATGATTAGTTATAGTTATTATTAGAGATTATCTTTCTCAATGTCTTTGAAGTAGCGATAGGTGCCCACACGCAACTCGTCGGTGGCTGCATCGTCAGCTACAATGATGGCATGCTGATGAGTCTGGAGGGCACTGATTGTCCACTGTTGGGTTACCGGACCTTCTACGGCAGCCTGCAGAGCGCGGGCTTTGTGATGGCCGTTGACAAGTATCATCACCTCGCGGGCATCCATGACGGTGCCCACACCCACGGTGAGTGCATGCTTGGGAACCTTATTGACGTCGTTGTCGAAGAAGCGCGAGTTGGCGATGATGGTATCTGTGGTGAGGGTCTTCACACGGGTGCGGGAAGCAAGCGAAGAGAAGGGCTCATTGAATGCAATGTGGCCGTCGGGACCAATGCCACCAATAAAGAGGTCAATACCGCCGGCTTCAACGATCATCTCTTCATAATGACGGCATTCTGCCTCCAAATCCTTTGCATTACCATTAAGAATATGGATGTTCTCCTTCGGGCAGTCGATGTGGTCGAAGAGATTGCGAGCCATGAAGGAATGATAGCTCTCGGGATGGCTCTCGGGCAAGCCGACATACTCATCCATATTGAAAGTCAGCACATTGCGGAACG
>ONMG01000305.1 GCA_900318855.1 uncultured Prevotella sp. | reverse complement strand
GAAAAAGATCGTTCACTAAGCAGCGAATGATAAAAAGCTACGCAGCGAACAATCGTTTGCCAGGCTGCAAAATCAAGTGATAAGTCAACATAGAAAAAGTCCATGATGCGTCCGTGGCAACCCTCTCATCACAGTTTAACGAAGCATGCGTGAGAAATCGTCTGTGCCGGTTCCCGCTCCATGGCCCTTCAGCCTACCGGAGACAAGAGGTATAATTAACATAATTGTAATAAGAATCCTACCGTCAATGAAATATATATTTCGTACTTTTGCAGTGTGAATAAAACGGATTAATTATGGAGACGAACAACCGTATCCTTGTCGTCGACGACGAGGAAGATTTGTGTGAGATACTGAAGTTCAACCTTCAGACACAAGGCTACTCAGTGACCACGGTCAATTCGGCCGAGGATGCACTGCATTTGGATTTGAAGAGTTTTGACCTCATCCTGCTGGATGTGATGATGGGTGGAATGTCAGGCTTCGAGATGGCCTCCATCATGAAGAAGCAACCCGACACCAGCTGCATCCCTATCATCTTCCTTACTGCCCGCGACACCGAGGACGACACCGTGAAGGGCTTCAATTTGGGAGCCGACGACTACATCTCGAAACCGTTTTCGCTGCGCGAGGTGCTCGTGAGAATCAGGGCCGTGCTGCGCCGAAGTCAGGAGAAGCCCGACGACAGCGCCCATGTGGTGCGCTATCGGGGACTCGAGATGAACTCCGACACGAAGACGGTGACCGTTGACGGCAGCCCCGTGCCTTTCACCAAGACTGAGTTCAGTCTGCTCTATCTGCTGCTCACCAACAAAGGCCGCGTCTTCTCGCGCCAGGAGCTCATTCAGCGCATATGGCCCAACAATGTGATGGTCGTCGACCGTACGGTGGATGTCAACATCACGCGCATCCGCAAGAAGGTGGGCATCTATGCGGATGCCATCGTCACCCGACTTGGCTTCGGTTATTATTTTGAAGGATGAATAGGATTCCCATTGGGCGGAAGCTCTACCTCAGCGTGCTCATCGTCTTTATGGTCTATACGGTGAGCTTCATGGTGTTCCAGCAGTTGCGCGAGAAGCAGTACAAGATTGACCTGCTCAACGTTCAGCTTCAGGGTTACAACAAGCACCTGCACGACTACCTGAGCTTCAATGGCCAGATGAGCGAGCGCTTGCTGAACGACTACATGCGTCGCGACACCATTGGTCACCTGCGCGTCACTCTGATAGCCCGCGACGGCAGGGTGATTTTCGACAGTGCCCGCAAGGATTATGCCCACATGGCCAATCACGCCCGCCGCACCGAGTTTGTGGAGGCGCTCCGTAAGGGGCAGGGTGCTGTGGTGGAGCGCAACAGCAACACGATGAAGCGCGATTACTTCTACAGCGCCACCTACTATCCGCGCGATGGCTATGTCATCCGCTCGGCGCTGCCTTACGACAACAGTCTCTCGAGAGCACTGCGGGCCGACCAGCATTTCCTCTGGTTCTCGCTTGTGGCCATCGTGTTGCTCACGCTGGTACTCTATCGGTTCACGAGTCGCTTGGGCAGCAACATAGCCAAGCTGCGGGTCTTTGCATGGCGGGCCGACCATAACGCCAGTCTGGAAGTGGAGGATTTAGCCGAATTCCCCGATGACGAGCTGGGCGAGATTGCCGAGCGCATCATCAAACTCTATAAAACCTTGCAGGACACACGGCGTGAGCAGGACACGCTCAAGCGTCAGCTCACCCAGAACGTGGCCCATGAGCTCAAGACGCCCGTGGCCAGCATCCAGGGCTATCTGGAGACCATCCTCAGCAATCCCGACATGGATAGGGAAACGAAGATGCAATTCCTGAGCCGCTGCTATGCGCAGAGTGAGCGGCTGACAAGTCTGCTGCGCGACATCTCGACGCTGAACCGCATGGACGACGCCCCGCAGATGAAGGACTTCGAGCGGGTGGACATCGCGCGCCTCGTCGACGACATCGGACAGGAACTGGCCCTGCAAATCAAACAGAAGAATATGACGTGGGTCGACTTATTGCCGCCGTCGCTTATCGTCGATGGCAATAAGGGCTTGCTATACAGTGTGTTCCGTAATCTCATGGATAATGCGCTGGCCTATGCGGGCGATGGCGTGACGATGACGCTGAAGGCCGAGCGCGAAGGCAGCCAGTGGCATTTCTCCTTCATGGACAATGGGGTAGGGGTGCCCCATGAGCATCTCGGCCGACTCTTCGAGCGGTTCTATCGGGTGGATAAGGGGCGCAGCCGCAAGATGGGCGGCACGGGTCTCGGACTGGCTATCGTGAAGAATGCCGTGAAGCTGCATGGTGGCACCATCAAGGCTTCCAATAATCCCACTGGTGGTCTACGACTGGACTTCACGCTGAATGCATGCTCACATTAGTTGCCGCTGACGATAGCTGTCTTTTCCGGACGCTGATGATGTCCTTATTTTGCCACGGACGACCACAGACGTTTCGCGGACTTTTCTTGGCTCTGATGTAGATAGTAGGCGAGAGGCTGCTATATACTGCGCATAGATGCTCGTGTGCCCCCTCGGGGCACACGAGCACGAAGTGCGCATAGATTCGGCTCTGCCTTTTTATCCTTTCATAAGCTCCTGGTGAGCTTCCTCAAAGTCCTTGGGGTAGCGCCCTTGCAGACAGAGGTTCACCAGACAGTTGGCAGCCAGTTCCACGTCGCTCAAGTCGACACCGCGCTCGCGCACCACCTGCTTGCCCAAACACACCTCCCAAGGAGCGTTGAACTCACGGTCGTCGGCTCCGATGTAGGTGTCCTTGGATTCGGGATCCTGACGGAGCGAGTAGCGTATGACCTTCTTCGAGAATACCGGCCGCATATTGAGCATCATGCGGTAGCCCTGCTCCAACTGCTTGCTGAATTTCTTCGTACCTGGGAACATGTCGTTCACCACGGGCATAATCTCACCGAAGCTGTAAGCTTGAAAGAATTGCTGTAATATCATTGCTGTTAATGCTAATGGGTTGTCATTGTGAATGAAAAAGGGTGATAGTGCGAAATGGCTGTTGCCATTCCTTACTATCACCTTCTATGGTTTGTCGTCGGCTGTTTATGGCGCCGAGACTCAGAACTTGGCCATCTTGATGGCATCCACTGCGCATTCGTCACCCTTGTTGCCCAGTTTGCCACCGCTACGGTCGCGGGCCTGCTCCAGGTTGTCGGTAGTGAGCAAGCCATAGATGACCGGGATGTTCTGCACTGCATTGAGATGGGCGATGCCGTAGGTCACGCCCTGGCAGATGTAGTCGAAGTGAGGTGTCTCACCCCGGATGACGGAGCCTAAGATGATGATGGCGTCGAAACCGTCGTTCTTGGTCATTTGCTGGGCACCGTAGATGAGCTCAAAGCTTCCGGGCACCCGCTTCACGTGGATGTTCTCGGGCAGCGTGCCATGCTTCTGAAGTGTGCGCACAGCTCCTTCGAGCAAGGCGCCGGTGATTTCAGAATTCCATTCTGCGACCACTATGCCGAAGCACATGTTGCTGGCGTCGGGCACCTGTGAGGGGTCGTAGTCCGACAGGTGATGGAGTGCTGTGGCCATTATCGGGATGCGCGTTCGATATACTTGTCGATGTCGGAGCTCTGAACGAGCTGCGAGTTGACATATTTCTTCTTGATGTCCTGATAGATTTCCAGGGCCTCGTCCTTCTTGTTCTGGCTCTCCAGAATCATGCCGGCCTTGAGCAGGAAGGTGGGTGCTATTGAGAAGTTCACACCGTCGGCAGCTTGCTTGTCGGCCATCTTGGCAGCCTTCTTGAACTTGCTCACTGCATCGTCGAGCTTACCTAAATGGGCGTCGGCATCACCTAAGGCGGCTACGGCCGAGGGGCTCACAACGGCGTCGTCGGAGGTGTCGTACTTGTCGAGATACTGCTGAGCCTCAGCCCACTTGTTGAGGTTGGCATAGCAGAGACCTGCGTAGAGGTTGGCCAGGTTGGCTGCGTCGGTGCCGCTGTAGTCGTCGGCAATGGCCACAAAGCCTTTCGAGCCTGCACCGTCACCATTGAGGGCCTTGTCGAACATCTCGTTCTGGAAGTATTCCTGAGCCTTGCCTAATTCCGTGCTTGCCTTGTCCTCACGGCTGGAGTTCCAGGCGCGGTAACCGAAGAAGGCTCCAATAAGTACGATGACGGCCAAGATAACAACAGTGGCTTGCTTCTTGTGTTTGTCGAAGAAGGCCTCCGACTTGTTAAGTGCCTCGTTAGCATCGAAGGCACTCTGTTCTTTCTTTTTTGACATTGTTATTCTTTTTGTTTTTATTTCGTTCGTAGTGACCGCTGGCATGTCCCGGTGTCCCCTAAGGGCTCCAAGGCTAATGCGCAGCAAAATTACTTCTTTTCCCTCACATATTGAAATTTATTGGCCACTTTTTTCTTTTTTCCTTGAAAAGAGTGTACCTTTGCACTTAAAGTAACAGCTGCAACTCCCACATGATTCTAAAACGGTTAAGCATCATCAACTATAAGAACATCACCTCGGCCACCTTGGATTTCTCGCCGAAACTGAATGCCTTCATAGGGCCTAACGGTGTGGGGAAGACGAATCTCCTGGATGCGGTCTACTATCTGTCGTTCTGTCGTTCGGCTTTCAATCCCGTTGATTCTCAGTTGATTACTCACGATGCTCCGTTTTTCGTCCTGGAAGGCAACTATGAGACGGAGTCGGGCGATGAGGAGCATATCTACTGTGGGATGAAGCGGGGACAGCGTAAGCATTTCAAGCGCAATCAAAAGGAATACAAGCGACTCTCGCAGCATATCGGACTCATCCCGCTCATCTTTGTCTCGCCTGCCGACAGCAACCTCATCGAGGGGGGCAGCGAGGAGCGCAGACGACTGATGGATGTGGTCATCTCACAGTATGACTCTGCTTATCTCGAGGCGCTCACGCGCTATGGCAAGGCGCTGCAACAGCGCAATACCCTCCTGAAGCAGGAGGAGATGCCTGACGGCAGTCTGCTCGATATCTGGGAGGAGGAGATGGCAGGCTCGGGGGAGCTCATCTATGCAGCCCGTAAGGCTTTCATCGCTGATTTCATACCGGTGTTCCAGGACATCTACAGTCGCATCGCCCAGGGCTCCGAGCAGGTGAGCCTCTCCTACCGGTCGCACTGCCAGCGCGGGCCGCTGCTTGATGTCATCCGCGCCGGACGCGACAAGGACCGCATTATGGGGTTCTCGCTGCATGGCGTGCATCGCGACGACCTGGATATGCTCATAGGGGACTATCCGCTGAAGAAGGAGGGGTCGCAGGGGCAGCATAAGACTTTTGCCTTGGCGCTGAAACTGGCTCAGTTCGACTTTCTCCGCAAGACGGCATCGGCCACCACACCGCTGTTGCTGCTTGACGACATCTTCGACAAGTTGGATGCCGCCCGCGTGGAGGCAATCATCAAGCTCGTCTCGGGAAGTAACTTCGGCCAGATATTTGTCACCGACACCAATCGCGACCACCTCGACCGGATTCTCTCGGCCGGATTTACGGACTATCGGCTCTTTGCGGTCAGTGGTGGCGAGGTGACTTTGAAAAAGGAGGGCAGTCATGTTTAAGCGCCACCCGGAGCGTCTCACGCTCATCCTTCAGAAGCTGCTCCGGCAGGAGGGCCTCGAGCTGCCCCTCAAGCAGCGCCGGCTCATCGATGCCTGGGATGGGGTGGTAGGGCCACTGGCTGCGCGCTACACCCAGGAGAAGTTTATCCGTAACCAGACGCTCTTTGTGAAGATTACGAATCCAGCCTTGCGACAGGATCTGTCCATGATGCGCTCCCGACTGGTGACGAAACTCAACCAGGCGGCGGGTGGCCCCATCATTGCCGACATCCGAATCTATTGACTTCCGGTCGTTGTCTTACCGGATTGGAGCTGCTGTCGGTATCGCCTTTTCGCTCGGGTAGAGGAAGTTGAAGTCTGTCAATATTATTAACAAACGTTTAAATACTATAAATCTATTACCTTGATGTGTCAGAATTCAAATATTATTACTAATTTTGTAAAAGCAAGAGAAAAAGGCTGATTGAATGCGAGTGTATTTCCCACGGGTAGTCGGCACTGTTTAAGTGAGTTGGAGTTTTAGGCTCTACCTATTCGACTCATTTGCGCTTATGGTATAAAGGATTGACAAGTTATATCGATTCTCATCCGATTCTCAGGACGGAATTTATTCTTACAGACTTCAGCATCGTCTTGCATACATCATTCTGCATAATACGACCTGCAAAGGAGTAATCCTAGAAGGTAAGTATATGATCGGGGCTGTTGGGGATTCTTCTCCGACAGCCTTTTGTCGTTATGTGGCTAT
>ONMG01000029.1 GCA_900318855.1 uncultured Prevotella sp. | reverse complement strand
TGGGGTGACCATATGGTAATCCTATAGAAAAAGATTGTTCACTAAGCAGCGAATGATAAAAAGCTACGCAGCGAACAATCGTTTGCCAGGCTGCAAAATCCAGTGATAAGTCAGCAATATGCGGCCACATATTTCTCTTCCCGATAGTCTGAGTATATGAAAACATGCAGCAAGGACAGCCCTGTGGGGCTGAAGCATAGGTAACAGTCAAGCGACGACAGGAGCGCATACCGGGGGTGGTGTGCCCTGCCACAGCTACAGTGCCCCGTGGGGCACACGAGCACGAAGTGCGCAGAGTCCTTCGAAGCTCCAACCAAGGATATTATCCACTGAGCCGAAATCAGTCCTTCTCTCGTTGCTTCTTTTCTTTGTGGACGGCTATGAGGGTCGCACCCTGCTGTGTAAAAGCACCTCAATTTCTGCTCTTGGCAGTTGGCCATTAAGGAAATATAGAAACGTTAGGTTTCAGTTCAAAAATAACGAAGACACGGACAATGTCAACAGGTCCCTTCATCTTGTGTTTTGCTACTGGGAATAATTTGCTTCAGATGGAACAGCGTAGTTGCTCAGTTTGCCCACTCTCACGTTCTCTGGATGGCTGAATCATTGGTGTAAAATCAAAAAAATAATTAAAAGCCAATATTACTCAAGGATTTATTTTGTGCTTTCGTGGAAACTTCGTACTTTTGCAAACTGTTTGGAATAAGTATCAATACGAATACAAAAAAGGTAGCAATGTCTAAGATTTGTCAGATTACCGGAAAGAAGGCACAGTTAGGTTGCAATGTGTCTCACTCAAAGCACCATACAAAGCGCAGCTTTGATGTTAACCTGTTCAGCAAGAAGTTCTTCTATGTGGAGCAGAATTGCTGGATCAATTTGAAGATCAGCGCCGCTGGTCTGCGTCTCATTAATAAAGTGGGTCTGGATGCCGCACTTAAGCATGCCGTTGCTAAAGGTTACTGCGAGTGGAAAGACATTAAAGTAATAGGAGAATAAGCATCATGGCAAAGAAAGCTAAGGGTAATAGGGTTCAGGTCATTTTGGAATGCACTGAAATGAAGAACAGCGGACTGCCCGGGACCAGCCGCTATGTGACTACAAAGAATCGCAAGAATACCCCCGAACGTCTCGAACTGATGAAGTATAACCCTATCCTGAAGAAGATGACTCTTCACAAGGAGATTAAGTAATTACTATTTTTAGGTATGGCAAAGAAAGCAGTTGCATCCCTCCATGAAGGTTCTACGGACGGACGCGCTTATTCTAAAGTTATTAAGATGGTGAAGAGCCCCAAAACTGGTGCCTATGTCTTCGATGAGCAGATGGTGCCAAACGAGGCTGTGAAGGATTTCTTTAAGAAGTAATTCCTTTTTTATCAAATCTACTATAAGACCGCATTTGAGTAATACTCAGTGCGGTTTTTTGTTGTACTCAGTGTGAAAAGTCCGTGATGGGGGGCATTTATGCGCATAGATGCCCAAGTCGCCTTAGAGACTTGTCGCGAGCTGCAGGCTGCTTTGTGTTAAGCTTCAACCGTTTGCGCGGGAAGGGCTTCATAGCTATTTGACAAGGTACTTGTGGTGATTTGAAGATGCTCTCAAAGTGGGTTGTTAAGCGATATTCAGAAGCTCTATGTACTTCCTTTTTTCTTTTGTCCGTCCATCGGGATGAGTCGGAACTCTCAGAAGTTGCTTCTTTGCATAGAATGCGCTTGAATCGCGATTATTTTCGATTTAAAGCTTTCGCGTTTCAGAATTATTTAGTAATTTAGCACCCAAATATAAACGGGAAAGCTGGCAGAACGAAAATAAACACTGTTTTTGCCGATTTCCTCCTAACATCAACTTATTAAATGGACGACTATCAGACAATCGACCAGGACCGCATTAAGAAAATCAATATAGAGGAAGAGATGAAATCTTCCTATATCGATTATTCGATGTCGGTTATTGTGGCGAGGGCGCTTCCCGATGTAAGAGACGGTTTCAAGCCCGTTCATCGTCGCATTCTTTATGCGATGCGTGACATCGGAAACACCAGTGACAAACCTTACAAGAAATGTGCCCGCGTGGTAGGTGAAGTACTTGGAAAGTATCACCCCCATGGTGACAGCTCTGTCTATGGTGCACTTGTTCGCATGGGCCAGGAGTGGAATATGCGTTATACGCTTATTGATCCACAAGGTAACTTTGGTTCTGTTGACGGTGATTCACCAGCAGCCATGCGTTATACAGAATGCCGCCTTTCAAAGATGGGTGAGCACATCATGGATGACCTTGACAAGGATACCGTTGACATGACGAACAATTTCGACGATACCCTTCTTGAGCCTACGGTCATGCCGACCAAGATTCCCAACCTTCTTGTTAATGGTGGAAACGGTATTGCCGTAGGAATGGCTACCAATATTCCAACCCATAACCTGGGTGAAGTGATTGACGGCTGTTGTGCATACATTGATAATCCGGACATAGACCTCGAAGGCTTGATGGAGTATATTAAGGCTCCCGATTTCCCCACAGGTGCTTACATCTACGGGTTGCAAGGCGTGAAGAATGCCTACGCCACCGGTCGTGGACGAATAGTTATTCGAGCCAAGGCCGAGATTGAGAGCGACGAGAATCATGATCGCATCGTCATCACCGAGATTCCTTATGGTGTCAACAAGCAGCAGCTTATCGAATACATCGCAGAACTGGTGAAGGAAGGAAAGCTGTCGGGTATCAGCAATGCCAACGATGAGTCAGGACGCCAGGGTATGCGCATCGTCATTGATGTCAAGCACGACGCCAATGCCAACGTCATCCTCAATAAGCTCTTCAAGATGACGGCCTTGCAGAGTAGCTTCCCTGTGAACTGCATCGCCCTTGTGAAAGGGCGCCCACGTCTGCTCACTTTGAAGGACTGCATTAAGTACTTTGTGGAGCATCGCCACGAGGTGACTATCCGCCGTACAAAGTTCGACTTGAAGAAGGCTCAGGAAAGGGCACATATTCTGGAGGGTCTTATCATTGCCTGCGACAACATCGATGAGGTCGTACATATTATCCGTGCAAGTAAGACTCCTGTTGACGCTCAGCGTAATTTGGAACAGCGCTTTAACCTTGATGAGCTTCAGTCGAAGGCCATTGTCGACATGCGCCTCTCTCAGTTGACTGGACTCCGCATGGACCAGTTGCATACTGAGTACGAAGAGCTTGAGAGACAGATAGACTACTTAAATCAAATCCTCGCTGACCCCGAGCTCTGCAAGAAAGTAATGAAAGATGACCTTATTGAGGTGAAGGAGAAGTTCGGAGATGAGCGTCGTACGCGTATCATTCCGGCCGAACACGAGTTCAATGCAGAGGACTTCTATCCCAATGACCCTGTTGTTATTACAGTGAGCCATTTGGGATATGTGAAGCGTACTCCGTTATCCGAATTCCGTGAGCAGTCACGCGGCGGAGTGGGTTCAAAGGGTGCCCGGCATCGCGAACAAGACTTTACAGAGTTCATCTATCCTGCCACCATGCACCAAACAATGCTCTTCTTCACACGTAAGGGCAGGTGCTACTGGTTGAAATGTTACGATATTCCTGAGGGTAACAAGGATTCCAAGGGCAGAGCAATACAGAATTTGCTTAATATCGACAGCGATGACAGTCTGAATGCCATCCTTCGTCTGCGTGGTTTGGATGATGAAGAGTTTGTGAATAGTCATTATGTGGTCTTTGCCACACGCAATGGAACGGTTAAGAAGACCTGCCTTGAGGCCTATTCGCACCCGAGAGCCAATGGCGTGAATGCCATCAATATTGCCGAAGGCGACGAAGTGGTGGATGTTAGACTCACCAATGGTCATAATGAGCTAATATTGGCTAATCGGAATGGCCGGGCCGTTAGATTCAACGAGTCGGATATTCGTTGTATGGGCCGCACTGCCACCGGTGTGCGCGGTATGCGACTCGACGATGGCGACGATGGAGTTGTTGGTATGATTGTTGTCAACCATGCCGATACAGAGACGGTGATGGTTGTAAGCGAGAATGGTTATGGCAAGCGTTCGCTTGTTGAGGATTACCGTAAGACAAACCGGGGTGGAAAGGGTGTGAAGACGCTCAACATCACCGAGAAGACCGGCCGGCTCGTAGCAATCAAGAATGTGACCGACGACAATGACCTTATGATTATTAATAAGAGTGGTATAGCCATCCGGCTCTCTGTAGCCGAAGTGCGTGTCACCGGCAGGGCTACTCAGGGTGTGCGCCTCATCAATCTTGCGAAGAAGAATGATGTTATTGCTTCAGTCTGCAAGGTGATGAGCTCTGAGCTTGAAGCCTCTGTAGAAGAGGAAAGTCGATCGCAGTGGTCGCAAAAGCATGAGGAGATAGAGGAAGATAATACGGCCATCGATGATTCTCCGAAAGAGGATGAAACAAACGAGGGCAGCGAGGCGTCTTCTGATGAAAGTGGTACCCCAATCGTAGATTTCGATACCACTGACGATAGTGACAACGATGAATAAAAACCTTTTAAAAGATAAACGTATGAAGAAAATCATGATTGCGGCCATGATGCTTATAGGAGCATCTACCGCTTTTGCTGGCGACAGTGACGCGCTCAAGGCAATCTTGAAAGCTAATGACTACGCTCAGGCTGAGAGCCTGCTGAAGTCGTCGCTCTCGCAGCTGGCAAGTAATGCCGAAAAAGCCAAGGCTTATAACAAACTTGTGGAGTTGGCATTGAAGACTTACAATGTGCAGAAGGCAACGATGGCTGCCAACCAGACCTTTGAGCAACTGAAGCAGAAGGATAAGGTGCAGCCTTATGATACGGTGGCTTTCTACAACTCAGCTTACAACGCTTTGAAGGCTGCTGTAGAATGCGACAAGTACGACGCCATGCCTAACGAGAAGGGAAAGGTGAAACTGAATTTCCGAGACGGCAACAAGCAAAGAATCTGGGATGCCCGTACGATGCTCGTCAATGGCGGACAACGTGCTGCTCAGCTTCGCCAGAACGAAGATGTCATCAAATATTGGGGAGCTTTCCTCGATACTGAGGACTCTCCTTTGTTCACGGGCATCTCGCGTGAGAGTGAGAAGTCATACTTTGGACAGGTGGCTCTTTTCACTTCCGAGTATGCCGACATGTTGAAGAAAACCGACTTGGCCAATAAGTATATCGACATGGCGCTGAAGGATGACTCCGTGAAAGCTGAGGCTACCGACATGAAGATACGTTACATGCAAGAGGGGCTCACCTCGCGCCAGGATTCTATATCCTGCCTTGAGAAGCTGAAGGACTTCTATGCAACCAACAGTAACAATGAAGTTGTGTTCAACTCTCTGGCCAGTTTCTATAGTGGGCTGGGCATGAAGGACGACATGGCTAAGCTTATCTCCGACAAATTAGCTCAGGATCCCAACTACTTCGCAGCATGGCGTGCTAAAGGTCTTGCTGAGCTCAATGCCAACAAGTACGATGATGCCATCACAAGCTTCAAGAAGGCTATCGGCGTGCGTTCCAATGATGCGCTTGCTTTGACTTATCTGGGCTTCTCGCTCAATGCAAAGGCAGCCACTCTTAATACTGTCGCAGAGCAGAAGCAGGCTTATACCGAGTCCTTGGGCTATCTTCAGAAAGCTAAGGAGGCTGATCCTGACCGGCGTGCAGCCAACTGGACCTATCCTCTCTACCAGTGCTACTACGCTCTCTATGGCGCTAATGACAGCCGTACGAAGGAACTTGAAAGTGAGCTGAAGCACTAAGCTGATATCACAAAAGAGCCATAAAGGCCACTCTATAAGGGGAAGAACGCTGAATACATACTAAGTAAGCGCTCTTCCCCTTCTTTTTAGCAAATTATGTTAATATTGCAGA
>ONMG01000052.1 GCA_900318855.1 uncultured Prevotella sp. | reverse complement strand
GCTTGGATAGCGATTAACTAACCCACAAGGAATATCCTGTGACCCATAATATATCTGATTTGGGTGTCCCAATAACGAAGACAGGAGCCATGTTGCACTTTTGGTTTCATTACTTTTAGGTATTGCGCAGGCTCCGATTTTCACCTACCTTTGCACCTCCAAAAAAGAGGATAGCAACAGACACTATGAATAGAAAGACAGACATCCTTGCCTTGTCGCTATTGTCATCGATGGCCGTTGTGCCGTCGGCGACAGCACAGACGCAAAGGAGGCACGCAACAACATCAAAGATTGACACTACGGCCTACTACAAATTAGGCGAGGTGCAGGTGACGGCAAAGACCGGTGTCGGGCACTTACGGCAGACCGGGTACAACGCACTGACCATCGACACCCGACAAATGCAGAACACAACCAAGACTCTTGCCGACGCACTGCGCATGGCCCCGGGACTGAAGCTGAGGGAAACCGGAGGCGTAGGGGGTGAGACCAACATCATGCTTGACGGCATGGACGCCAAATACGTGAAAGTGTTCATCGACGGCATACCCCAGGAGGGCGTAGGCAGCGCCTACCGGCTGAGCAACATACCGGCAGGCACAGCCGACCATATTGAAATCTACAAGGGTGTGGTGCCCGTGGAGTTCGGCACCGATGCCATGGGTGGTGTCATCAACATCGTCACCCGTCGCCGTCCTTTCCAATGGTATGCCGACGCCTCTTACTCCTATGGCTCTTTCAACACCCACCGCTCCACGCTCAGGGCTGGTCAAAGGCTGAAGCATGGCTGGAGCTACGACCTGAGCTTCTACCAGATCTATTCCGACAACGACTACAAGGTCAAGACCTTCGTCACGCAGTTTCTCGACAACGGCTTCGAGCAGACCGACCGCAACAAGATAGAGACTGTCCGCCGTTTCCACGGACGCTATCACAACGAAGCTATCACAGCAGCCGTAGGGCTCACGGGCCAGCGATGGGCCGACAAGCTGCTGTTCAACATGACTTACTCACACGAGTACCGGCAGATACAAAATGGTGTCCGGCAGGAGATTGTCTACGGGCAGAAACACCGCAAAGGCCATGTCCTAATGCCTCGACTGACCTATTCCAAGCGCCATTTCCTCGTCCACGGACTACAGTTGGACGCCGACTTGGGCTATAGTCACAACGTCAGCTACAACGTCGACACGGCAGCCTATAAATACAACTGGTATGGGCAGCGGCGGTGGACAGGGAGCCCCGGCGAGCAAGGCTATCAGAACACCGAGAGCGCCACCGACATCTGGACAGCCCGGCTGGCGGCCAAGTACCAGTGGAGCCACCGTCATCTCGTCACGCTCAATTATTCGTGGAACCATTTCAACCGCAAGTACCGCAGTTATCTGGAGTCAACGAGCCGCATCACCGACTACTCACTACCCAAGAAAACGGACAAGAACATCGTGGGACTGTCGTACCACTTCACACCCTCGCATCTTTGGAACGTCGTGGTGTTCGGCAAATACTATAACGAACTGGTGGAGGGTCCGGTGTCGAAAAATGAGGACGGCATCGGCGGCTTCATCCGACAACGGATGGCCTCCGACGCACTGGGCTATGGCACAGCGCTGAGCATCTTTCCACTCAAAGGATGGCAGGCCCGGCTGTCATATGAGAAAGCCTACCGGTTGCCCACCATCACCGAGCTCTTCGGCGACGACGACCTCGAGTCGGGACGGGCCGGACTCCAACCCGAGATGAGCCACAACTTCAATGTCAGCCTCAGCTACGACCTCACCTTCGGTCAGCAGGCACTTCATGCCGAGGCTACCGGTATCCTGCGCAACACACGCAACTTCATCCGGCGCACGATAGAGAGCGTGAGCGGTACCTACTATGGAGCCTATGAGAACCACGGACGTGTGCGTACCATGGGCTATATGTTCTCCCTGCGCTACAGTCCTCTGCAGTGGCTGACCCTCGGAGCGACCTACAACGACATTGCGGCCAAGGACCGCGAACGACGTCTGTCGGCCAATAGCGGACAGAGCAGCCTGCACTATAATGTGCGCATGCCCAACATGCCCTATCGCTATGGCACCGCCGACATCACCATGCGGTGGACAGGCCTGGGCGGCTCTGCCAACACACTGACATTCAATTACAATCTCAACTACCAGCATGAGTTTCCACTCTACTGGGAGAATATTGGCAGTGCCGACTCGAAGAAGCGCGTGCCCACACAGACGGCGCACGACATGACGCTCACCTACAGCATCGGCGCGCGCTATCACCTCTCACTGGAATTCAACAACATCACCAACGAGGAGCTCTACGACAACTTCTCCATCCAGAAGCCGGGACGGGCTTTCTATGCAAAGGTCAGAGTGTTCTTGGGTAAATGATACCACATATACTATTTTCATCATACATCATCAATTAAACATCATAGCAATGAACAGAAGCAAAGCTTTT
>ONMG01000179.1 GCA_900318855.1 uncultured Prevotella sp. | reverse complement strand
GGATGGTGATGGAGGCGAAATATCTGTCGTTAAAGGCATTGCTGCCAATAGTCTTCAAGTTGCCCAGCTTGTCGAAGTTGTTCAGGGCGAGCTTCTTCCAGTTTGCGGCGAAAGCGCTCGCTCCGATGGACTCGAGCTGGCTGCCCGAAGCAGGGAAGTTCACCACGAGGTCTCCCGAGGTGTTGAAGGCACTCGCCCCGATGGATTTAACCGAGGCCGGGATGGTAACGTCTTTCACCCCAAGTCCCTTGAACGCATTGTCAGCGATGGCCACCACGGGATAGTCAGTTCCATCCGATGATACGCTCGACAACACCGTGTAGGTTGTGGGGACTGACGATGAAGCACTCGACAGAACATAGCCGGACAGACTGGAGTCATACTTATAGGTGACTCCATCGGACGTATAGTCCTTTTGGGCTGTAGCTGAAATGGCCGCTGCTGACACGAAGGCCAGGACAAGCAGTCTTAAGATGTTTTTAGTCATAATGTAGAATTTTAGGTTGTTGATTATAGCGTATTAAGCTGTTTCTTTATTCGAACGCACGCACCACGTTCATGTAGGTATCCTCGTCGAGGCGTAGCATATTTCCGTGACGTGCCTTAGGTGGATTGATGGTGACGGGTGTCCACAGTGGTGTGTCGAGCGAGGGCGCTGAGAACATGCGGTAGGGCTTGCCTGCCGAGACATAGGCCTCAGCGTACAGATACCACCGTTTGCCGTCGGGCGAAGGCACTACAGTTGGGGCCTCAAGGTATTCTGATGTCTCGTAAATCTTGTTGCCTGTGACGTAGGGGCCAGTGAGCGATGAGGAGTGGGCTATGTGCAGGCAGTTGCGGTCAAGGCCATCCTGTCCTGCCCACACGTCGTCGAACCAAGTATCATGCTTGTAGACGGCGTAGTAAGTAGAGCCCGACTTGATGATGATAGCGTCGATGGTAGGCAGGCTCTCATGTCCTTCGAAGTGGAAGAGACGTTGTGGCTTGGTGAACGTCTGGAAGTCGCGCGTCAGCGTATAGAACGTGCGGTTGGAGTGGTAGTATTCGTCCGTCCACAAGGTGACATCGGAGCGGCCGGCGTGCCACGTAATCATATACTGACCGGAGGCCTCGTCGTAGAACATCTTCGGTGCGCCGTACCATCCGTGTTCTGTGGACCAGGGGTGTCCGTTCTCTTTGTAATCAGAGAGGTCCTGCATGGAACTTGGCAGGTCGCGGTGCTTCCATGTGATGAGATCATCGGTGTACCACAGCACGGGGTAGTAGGGCTGTTCGGTGGACGACATGGATATCATGTACCACTTGCCGTCGCCACCCCGGCAGACTCCCGGGTGACCGTTGTAAAACCGCGATATCATCTCTCCCCCATTGAGTGTGGTCCAAGAGATACCGTCACGCGAGACCGAGTAGAAGAGCCGTCCGTAGTCAGCGTTTGTCATGTGCAGGAAGAGATAGCCTCCTCCGGTGCCCGGCATAAGATTGGGATCGTTGGCCACGCTGTCATTGGGTTGTACGGTTTCCACGTCGTTCTCGCTGTCGGAGCAGCCAGGCAATCCGCACATGGTGAAGGTAAATGCCATTGAGAGTATGGCTGTTGTTATTTTCTTCATAGATGCTTAATTCTTGATTTCTGTAATACTTTGACCCATGTCAGCTGTTATTGTCCGTTGAAGGGATAACCGTTGACACTGACTACTTCTGTGACATAGAGCTCGCTACATCCGATGTCGCCGTAAGCGGACGATGCATAAGTGCCGGTGCCCCTCAGTCGCAGGAACCGCCCTCTGACGCATTGGCTCATTGTTTCCACGTTGCGCCGATAAGTTCCAATGGCCATCGGCAGCCGCATGGTGAAGAGGGGCTTCCAAAGGTTGCCATTGTCGGCTGTGTCGTAGTTAGCCTTTGTACCGCCGTCGCGGATGGTCTTGAATGAGAATTTGTCGGCCACGCTGAATTCCACGGTCTTTATAGTTTGCACGAGTGCTGTGAGCTTAGCTAACCGCACACCGCTGATGGTGGCTGTATGGCCGAGATCGATGACGATCGTGATGTTAGGCGAGCGGCGGATGCCGTAGCAGCCCGGTGAATGTTCTCCCCAGCTTTTACGGTTGAGTCCATAGGCCTGACTTACATACAATCCATCATCGTCGGGGTAGATATAGTCGTCTTCGATGGCAGATGCGAGCCACCTGTTACGGTCGGCAGTGGTGGTCATGATGCGTGAACGCCAGTAAGTGGTCTCGTCGCCGTCAATCATTGAATAGGCTGCATTAGGCTCTGGCTGTTGGCTATTGCAGAAAGCGATGCTCATCTTTGCGTGGTCGATAGCTTGGTAGCAAACGCTCGGATTGGTGACAGTGATATACCTCACCTCGTCAGTGGCTTCCAGCCCCTCATTGTCGGTAGTGACGCGAAGCGGCAAGAGGTAGGTGTGGTCGGCAGTCATGCCATCTCGCGTTAGTATGAGGTTCCCATGGCTCTGCAACTGTCCTTGGGAAATTGTAACCTCGGAAAGGGTATAGGCTGCGGTTGGCAGTGGCTCATAAGAAGTGCCGTGGCTGGCATTGTATGCCTGTACGAGCGAGTCGGCCTTGTCGGCATTGATAGTGCAAGTGAACTGCTTGCCGTTGTCTGTAATGTTGCCGAGTACTATCGGCAGGGGTAGCGTGTCGGTGCGGAACGTCACTTCCTCATTCTTATCGTCGAAAGCCCATTCAGCCTTTGGTGCCGTCACCGTACACTGATACATCAGGAAACTGCTGTTAGAGAATACGGTGTCAGTACGCGATGCGAGTTGTAAAGGCAGTACCCATTTAGCGTTGGGCTTATTGTGCAGAGCCTTGTAGATGGCCACCGGGTAGAATGTGACCTTGGTATAGACATGGTTGGAGTCACGGTCTATGGAGAGGTGTTGCTCCAAGGAGAATGTGCCCTCAGGCAGGATGGCTATCTCGTTCTCGTTGTATCCCCACTCTTCGCAAGCCTCCTCGAGCGACATCACTCGCAGTGTGGCATCTGTTGTCGTGGATGGCTTTCCTCCGCCCTTGAGCACGAGTATACTGTTGCTGACCTTATCCTGCGTGGTGTTCATCGAGATATCCACCATATTGTCGCCACCCACTGCGATGACTTGCTTCGAACTGTCGGGGAAGAGGTCGTAGCTCTCTTCGCAGGAAATGAGCGCCAGGCTTGCCAGTAAGTAGACTGATATCAAATATTTCAGCTTCATTATGATGATTCTTAATTGGTGACTTATGAATTTGACTTATGAATTGTCTAATAGCCCGGTGACTGTACCATGTTAGGTGTGGAGTAGTAGTCGGATGCAGGCACTGGTAGGAGGTAGCGTCGGGTGCTCCACTTGATGGGTTGGTTAATCTTAGTGGGCTTGTTGAACTCCTCTAAGGTCGGCCCTGTGACCATCGCGTTGAGACCATAGAAGTTGCTGCTATTCATGCACTCCCGGCCCTGCAGGTAGCGGCGTATGTCGTAGTATCTGTAGCCCTCGTTGAACAGTTCGACAAAGCGTTCGTCCAGGATTGTCTGCAGCAACGTTTCTCCTGTCTTAGCCATGGTCTCGTCGGTGACGTTCGGCACGCCGGCTCTTTTTCTCACCCGGTTGAGATATTCCAAAGCCTCGTCCTTATAAGCGTCGCCAAGCTGTGCGTCGCATTCGGCAAGGTCAAGGTAGAGCTCAGCCAATCGGATGACGGGTACTATATAGTTGGTGTAGGTGTCGGTCCATCCGTTCCCTGTGTAATAGAAGTTTGGCTGTACATATTTTTTGCTCAGGAATCCCGTGACGCAGTAGTACTTGAGTCCCACCGAGGCTTTGTAGCCATTAGTGTTAGGGTCACGCATGTGGACGTAGGCCGGCTGACCGCCATTCAGACGGGTGGAGTACTCGTCGCCGTCGAAGGACAGCCAAGCGTAGAAACGCGGCTCACGCCCCATGCAGAGGTTGATGACATCACCGCTGGCGGGCTTGAACCAGTCGGACTCTGGCGTGAACTTAGAATCAAGGGCAGGTTTTATTCCCCTGGCAGTAAAGAATTTCTCCACGGTGGAGAGCGTTGGTGACAATCCGCCCATCCCGCCTATTTTGGCACCGGCATTGGTGAGCATCACGTAGCGTGGAATGGAGGGGTTTGTACGGATGTCGTACATGAGCAGGTTTCGCGTCGGAATGCCCCAAATGATTTCGTTGTTTCCATCTCCGGGCGTAGCGTTCATCATGTAGCGCAGCATCATCACTCGCTTCCGGAATGTCTCGTCGGTTACACCTGGTATAGTGGGCAGCGGAACCGACTGGTTCTTTCTGAGCGTTTCGGATGCATCGATGTCAAAGAGGGTGCATCCAGCAGCCTCTGCGGCCTCAATGGCCTCCTTACAAGCCTGACGTGCTTTGACCCATTTCTCACGATTATAGGTGTGGCTAACAAGTTCATAGCCATAGCCGGGTGTTTGGAATTTGGTGTTTTTCCAAGTGCGGTCGGGGAAACTGCCGTTCCACAGTGGCGAAGCAGCAAACTGGTACAGTTGCGCGCGCACGGCTTTGCAGGCCAGCGATGTGGCACGCGAGTATTCTGAGTTTTGAGGATATTTTTCCGGGAGCACAGCCTCAGCTTCAGTCAGCAGACTGTCGATATAGTGCACGCAATAGTCGAAGTGGTAACGTCCGGGGATGTCCTTTTTGGCAATGTTCTGCGCAGGCCGGCTGTCAACGATGGTTATTGGGCCGAAGTACTTGAGTAGTCTGAAATGATACCAGGCTTTCAGAAAGTTGGCCTCGCCCATATACTGTGCATAATGGTTCGGATT
>ONMG01000007.1 GCA_900318855.1 uncultured Prevotella sp. | reverse complement strand
TTAACTAACATTGATTATCAGTGCGTTATAGAGCTTTCTCAAAAAAGTGAAGAAGTCTGGAGGTCCGGATGCCGTTGTCTTCCACCATAATGGCAGCAAAAAGGCCGGCCCCATTGGATGGGGAGCCGGCCTTGAAGTGAGCGGAATAGTGACCGTTTATTTCAGCATAAACTTCTTTCCTCTCTGGATGACTACACCGTGGTAGTTGCGGTCAACCTGCTGTCCTGCCACATTGTACATGGGCTTCGTCGGGTCGAGCTGACTGGCGTCGGCAGCTTCCACGTCGTTGATGCCCGTTGCTGTGGCTACATTCACCTCATAGCGCTTCTCAAAGGTGAAGCCCTTGAAGTTGACGGTCTTCTTCACCCAGCCCTTGCCCGGCATGCAGTTGGCCACGCCGTCAGTGATGACGATGTTGGGTGATGAGGTCCATTCCACACCTTCGAGATTGCCCACGTAGAACTTCCGGGTTACGTGGTTGGCATCGTCGCCGGCCTGGAAGAGCGTGTCGGCAGCGAAGAAGTTCATCACGGCTTTCTCCTCGATGTTCTTTAGCACGGGGTAAGCAGCACGGTTGTAGGCATAGTGGTCGCCAAGTCCTACGGCGTCATACATGTCGGAGGTCGAAAGGCCGCAGGCATGCAGATAGACATCGTTGCCGTAGACTTTATTGACCGTCTTGTCGAAGTAGTTGGCCGCTACAGAGTCGAGCTCAGTGTCCTCGGCCCAAGAGATGTTGGAGACAGTAGACTCGTCGTCGCCTGTTGCAGTAATCTTGCCCGCATTGTAGGTGCTGACGAAGGCTGCGTCGTCGAAGGCAGATGCCATGATGCCGCCTACGACACTCGGAGCTGTCACGTTACCCATGTTGTAGCAGTTGTAGATGGTAGCGCGACCGTAGCACCAGAAGCCACCGGCTGTGCCGAGCGTCTCACTGGTCTTCTCAGAGCCATTGGCCTCCACGTTACCCACGTTGAAGCAGTCGCTCACCAAGGGTGCGCCGATACTGGCGAAGCCGCCTGCGCCGAAGCCCTCTACTGAGACGTCACCGGCATTCCAGCAGCGCTCTATAGTTCCGTCGGTGCTTCCGGCAAAACCTGCGACGTCGGCGACACTCGACGAGGCATAGGTGCTCACCACCGTGCCGAGGTTATAGCTGTCGGTGATGTAGGGCTTGCCCTCGTCGCCCGATATTTCGCCAAACACACCGCCGCAGTCGTCCTCTGTGGTGCTGATGTCACCCGTGTTGTAGAGGTGGTCGGCCTGGGTCGTGAAGTTGGTGGCAGTAGAGCCGTAGCCTGCGTCGAACTCAGCAATGACACCTGCGGCATGACCGCCGTCGGTGGCCGTGATGGTGCCCGTGTTGTGACAGTAGGAGATGGTGGTGCCCGCATCGATTTCGGCGGCGATACCGGCCACACGCTGCTCTGCTGTCATGGCACCTGTGTTGTAGCAGTTCTTAATGAGTCCTTCCGACTTAGCCTTGGCATAGCCGATGATGCCAGCCACATAGCTTGTGCCGGTGATGTCGGCTGTGTTGTAGCAGTTGGTAATGCTGTAGGGAGCCACATTCACCGTGCCGACGATACCATTGACGGTACCGGACGTACTGGTGAGCGTACCGGTGTTGGCACAGCTGTCGACAGTGACACCGGTGTAGACGTAGCTCACGATACCGGCTAAGTTGGACTTCGATGATGTCAGTGCACCAGCGTTGATGCAGTTCTTCACGATGGAGCCTTTGTAGGTACGTGCCACGATGCCGGCTCCATAGGTTCCGGTGAATTTCAGTGCAGCCTCATTGCGTGCGTGGTCGATTACGCCACCCTCGAAAATGTCGCCAACAATACCGGCCACATAGGCCGAGGAGTTGTCGGTCGTGATGGTGCCCTTGTTCACCACATTGCGCACGGTGCCATAGAGCTTACCCACGAAGCAGCCTCCGTAGGCAGCGATGTCCAGATTGCCGTTGAGGGTGAGGTCGTGTACGCAACCCAAAGAACCGATGGTACCGAAGAAGCCCAGGTAGCGACCGCCGTTCCATGTGGTGTTCTTGTACACGTAGCCACCGATGGTCTTGCCGTTGCCATCGAAGTCGGCCATGAAGGAATTGCCTCCCTTAGCCACGATGTGCAGGCTGTCGCCGGCATAGTCGATGTCGTTCATCACCTTGAAGTAGTAGCCCTTGAAGGCTGCACCGGTCTTGTCGATGAAGTTGGCGAGCTTGTTGAGGTCGTCCTTGGTCTTCACCTGGAACGGGTCGTCCTTAGAGCCTTCGCCCGGCAGAATCTTCGGAATGGAGCCAATGTAGAGCACCTTCTTGAAGGTCTTGCCGAGGGTGGCCGTCAGCGTGTCGGCAGCCATGGCGTCGTCGCTGATGCTGGTCAGCGAGAGCTTGTTGTCGGCAATGGAGTAGTTCTTGCCCGTTGTGAGCGACCACGACAGACCCTCGGCCTGTGAGAGTTCCACCGGCTTCTGAATGTCGGAGCGCTCCACGCCGTCGGCAAACTTGGCAAACATATGCCTCATGGCCTGAGCGGATGTTTCGCCGGCGAAGGCCTTCAGCACCGGATAGGCACCGGCCTCGACACTGAAGAGCGAGTCGGCCAGTCCGTTGGGCAGTGTGCCACTGACGAGTGCCATTGTCGAAAGAGCCTTGCAGCCTTCCTTCGCGGCGCCCATGACGCTTCCCTTGATGTTGATGGAGGCATCGTAGGCATTGCCGCCGTAGTTGCAGCCCGTGGTTGTCTCCTGACCGACGAGGCCGCCTTCGTTGGGAGTCTCTGTGGACGTCCTGACGATACCCGTGTTGAGGTTGCGGTAGAAGCTGCCACTGAAGGCATAGCCCGCAATGCCGCCAACCTTCTCACCGCCGGTGATGGTGGCCGAGTTGACACAGTCGCTGATGGTGCCTTCGTTGGTACCAGCGATACCGCCAATCTGTCGGAAGAAGTTCGTGTCCTTACCGTAAGCATAGCGTGCTCCGATGACGTCACCGTCGTTCTGCGACTTTTCGATGAGTCCCAGGCTGGTTCCGGTGAGACCGCCGGCGTTGGACATTCCGCGCACCTGACCAGCATTATAGCAGTTGCTGATACAGCCTGTCTTGTCCACTGTTCCGGTGAGTCCGCCCAAAACCTCATCGTAGCCGTTAATGTCGGCATAGTTCTTCACATTGTACATCTTGCCCATGAGGTAACCGGCCACGGCTCCTCCGCGCGAATAGATGTAGAAGTCGTTGTCCTTGTCGATGACAAGATCGTGTATGGCACCATACTTGCCCACGATGCGGAAGAGTGCACCGTAGTTATAGGTGGAATCGTTGACCAGCTTGCCTTTGTCGTCGAGGGCATAAGATTTGACGAAGAGGCCTTTGATATGATGGCCGCCGCCATTGAAGTCGCCGTCGAATTCCTTGAGCGTGGTACGTGCATCCTTGCCGTAGCCCACTCCGTGGAAGTCGTTGGCCCGTGCGAAATCGATGTCATTGGTCATCAGGAAGTAGTCGCCCTCGTGAGGCTGTGAGTATTTGTAGACAGCCTCGTTGAGCTTCTTGAAGTCTTCCTTGTTGCGGATGAGGTAGGGTGAGGCCAGGGTACCTTCACCCTCGAACACTTGAGGCACTACGGCAATGCGGTAGATGCGCGCCTGAGTCTGGTCGAGCTGACCGATGACGAGCATCTCGGTGGCGTAGTTGCTCTTGGCATAGAGCGAGTCAGCACTCACCTTCATGTTGGCGTCCTCGGTCACATAGCCGTTGCTGCCGTCGAGAATCATGGCCTTGAGGCTGGCGTCGTGGTGTATGGCGGCCGTGTGCTTGAATTTGTTGGGTGTCTCATTGCTCTGGAACACGATGTTGGCCGCACTCACCAAGGCGGCTGTTGTCGAAGCTGTGGCTTTCAGCACGGGGTAGCTGCCCTTCTTGGCCTGCCACACCTCGGAACTGAAGCCTTCGGGCAGGGTGCCCGAGACGAGGACTGCAGTGGAGGTGCCGAAAACAGAATCCTTCAGGGCTGTGGCCACCTGGTCGTTGTAGCAGTTGGTGAAGTAGTGCTCGTGGGGATGATAGCCGTTGATGACACCCTCGGCGCCCCAGATGCCCCGGTGATTGTTCTCAACCGTAGGAGTGGAGTAGATGGTGCCCGAGTTATAGCAGTTGGTGAAGTGGCTGAGGTCAATAGGACCGTCTACGCTGCTGTAGACCATACCAAGATAGCCTGCCAGGCCACCCACGTTGTCACTGGTTCCACTCTTGACGATGGTTCCTGCGTTATAGCAGTCGTTGAACAGCGAGTTCATTGTGCTGCCGCAGAGTCCGCCTGTATTGCGTTCGTTGGAGCCTGTGCTCCGTGAGGTGGAGATGAAGCCTACGTTGAAGCACTTGTCGTAGTCGACGCCATTGGTGATGGCAGAGAGACCACCAGTGTTGGAGATGCCCGTGTCGTCGAGGAGGAAGCCACTGAAGTAGCAGTTGGTCACCTTAGATCTCACTTCGCTGCGCATGGAGATGATACTGGCCAGACCGCCCGCGTCGTTGTTGTTGGAGCTTACCACGCCCGGCATCTTGACGAGACCCGTCATGTGGCTGTTGCTGATGGAAGCGAAGGAATAGCCGAAGAGGCCTCCCACTGAGCCGTAGGCACTGACGGTGCCGTCAACGGCGGAGTTACTTGTGGGGCCATAGGTCATACCTGCGATGCCACCGGCATAAGCGCCCGTGACAGTGATGTTGGCGCCGCTGATGGTGATGTGGTCGAGTGTACCATAGTTTTCACCGGCCAGTGTGCCCACGTAGTTGCCTGAGCCCTTCACGGTGAAATCTTTCAGTGTGAGGTTCTTCACGATGGCGCCTTCGCCGATGGAGCCGAAGAGACCGTAGTAGTTGCTGCCGCGGTTGACGATGCTCAGACCCGTGAGGGTCTTGCCGTCACCGTCGAAGTTGCCCTTAAAGGGTGCTTGCTGATTGCCGATAGGCACGTAGTTCTGCATGCCAGCCAGACTGATGTCGGCGGCCAGCTTCAGGTACTTTCCTTCATAACTGTTGCCCGACTCCACACTTGCTGAGAGGGCTTCAATGTCGGTGGCTGTCTTTATCAGGTAAGGCTCAGCCTGCGTGCCCTTGCCTTCGAAGTTGGCCTGCACGGCTTGCGGCCAGTTGATGACGGCATCGGTGTGGAGCGTGTACTCGGCCACCTTGAGCGCCGTCCGCATGTGAGAGGCCTGGTCGACAACGGCCCATTTTCCAAAGGTGATGGTGCCGTCGTCGGCGTACTTACCTACGATGTAGTCGTTGGGAGCTATCTTCTTGCCCAGACTGTCGAGCACATAGCAGCAGAACTTGCCATAGAAAGCAATCGTCATGAGCACCTGCGGACTTACCAGGAGGCGCTTGTCGCTCGTGATGCGCGCATAGACCGATTTGCTGTTGTCGGCAAAGTTCATGATGATCACCTCTTTGGGGCCGGTCTGCTCCACGAGCGTGGCATACTTCACGCTGTCGCCCAGCCCCTTGGACTTGATGGGGCGGTAGGAGGTGTTCAGATAGGAGGGTTTCCAAGTGCTGCTGGTAAAACCATTATAAATGCCGGCTGTCCCATCGGACTGTGGCACGAAGAGGCCCCAGCTGCCGATGCGGATGACGCCGTTGGCATCCACGGTGCCTGTGATGTTGGCCGTGGGGTTGTATTGGTGTTTGTTCCAGTCGGCCGAATAGAAGTACACCTTAGTACTGCCTTCGGCAAGAATCAGTTGTGGGGGAATCGTCACGGTGCCGCTGGCCTCGTTGAAGTTCACCTTCAGACTGTCGTCCCAGCTGTAGACATGAGTCATGTAGTACTGTCCGGTGGAGTCCTGGATGAGCGTCATGGATGCGCCCAGAAGCCCCTCGTAGTAACTGGAGTCGCGGGCGGCATAGATGCCGAGTTTCGCCTTGCCGGGGGCATGGCGTCGGGGAGCGAGCGTCGGGGAGCGCCTTGCTGATGGAGGCGCAGCCTTCCAAACCTCGCCGCGCACTTTGGGAAGTTTTCGCCCGATGTCGACACGCTCTTTCAAGGGCACGTAGAGACCATGCCCCGCAAGCGTGTTGATGTGGGCTAACTTTACTTCCAGACTCTTCTGCGTCTCCTGGGCAACCTGTGCCAGGCTGTCGCTCAGGGCGCGCGTCATTTGCCGTTGTCGTAGCGCTGCCGGACGGGCTTTCTGCAAGGCCGCCAGCACGTCGTTCTGAGCCACTCCCGTCATAGGAAGGGCACAGAAACACAGCAATAGCCATGTAAAGATTCCTTTCATACTTCTTGGTATTAATTACGTCGTGCTTCCCGTTGTATCTTTCAGATGGCGTGGAGTGGGAAGCTTCTGTCCACGGTATCTTTTGAATTTTGTTGCAAATGTAGACAATTTACCGGTTATTAGCAAGAGATTTAACAGAAAAGTGAGGAAATAAGTTATAAATCGTTGTTTTATGAGGGAAAAATGCGCTTTGCTGAGGATATAGGGCTTCCATCAGAGTCCCCCAACCTTACGTAGACGACATCGGGAGGCTTGAAGATGTCTTGGCGGGTGGGGCCTTCCTGGACAGTATGACGTGTGGCAGACCAGCTTGGGAGGAGGCAAAATTGAACATCGCCAAGTTAGTGGCAGTCTGTGGGGTAGCGACGATGTCGAAGGGCGAAAATAGGGGGATTGGAGAAGGAATTCTAAGGCTTGCGCAATGTGCTGGCAGTGAGATGATTAAGCTGTATAATAGGCCCTGTCTGAGCTCTCGCCAAGGGGTGTTGATGGCCATGGGTGGGACGTGCGAAATGGATGGACCAGGGGTCAGGGGTTCCGGCACCCCTGGGTGATAGGGGGTATCGCCCAGGGGTGAGAGGGGGTGCCGCCCAGGGGTGAGAGGGGGTGTCGCCCAAGGGTCAGAGAAAATGAAGGTAATAGGTTGAGAATCAATTGACTATGGGCTTTTCTCGGAATGTTCTAAAGCACTACAATCCACCCTGCAAGTTATACCGTTTCCAGCTTCAGACGAGCGGAGTAGAACCTAACTAACAGCGATTATGGACCAAAACCAATAAAGCCCCTTTGTGTCAGCGACTGTCTTTTCCTGATTTTGGTTGTCGTGATTTTGCTGGTTCTTTCATCTACCATGCCTGAAGAAGTTGTCATTCGGTTGCTTTTACC
>ONMG01000021.1 GCA_900318855.1 uncultured Prevotella sp. | reverse complement strand
GGCCTCTCGCCTTGGTTACGCCAAACACGCAAACTGTATTCATCTTTTTAAATCTATAGGAATGGAAAAATCATTAGGGAAAATCATCAAAGGGCACAGAGTAAAAGCCCCTTTCGACGGGATGGAATCCCGACAGAAAGTCAAGTTCTCCTCCATCTGCAAGACGATCATGGACGAAAGCCGGGGGGGGGGAAAATTTGGAATAAGAAAATCTTCCTCGAAGATTTTCTCGTTACAGAATCGAAAATCGACAAGACGAAGGTCAAGGTCAACGTACAGGATGCCGACGGCGAGATGAAGGAGATAGAGAAGGAGGTGCCCGGAAAGGTGCTGGCCATCAAATTCAAGAAGATCATCGAGACCGTCACCAAGGTGATGGCCGACGGCACGGAGACAGAGACGTACAAGTTCGAGAAGGACCGAGACAAGAACGGTCAGCTCTCCATGCTCGACGCAGAGTACTACAGCTACACAGGCAGCAAGATTCTCATAGACCAGGCAGAGAATGACTTCTCGAAAGAGGATCTTCCTGCACCTACAGTGATACAGCAGTTCAAGGGAAAGAACGGACAGACATTTTTTAAATTCACATAGTTATGGGAACATTAAACAAGGCGGTGTACATGTCACCGCGCACTTTTCAGAAGTATGACGACGGCCGTATCATCCTGTACCCGAATGAGACGGTCATCGAGAACTACCAGCCGGAGGCAACGGAAGGCAGTGACAGCACGCCGGAGCCCTTCACCGGCTATCAGTACGAGGGCGAGGAGCCCGATGGCGGATATATCCGCGAGTGTGAGGACATGAAGAGCGAGCACGACGTGGCCAACGCCATCGTCCGCACGCGGTACTCCATCTCTGATGAGCTGGCCCTGCAGCGTCACTACGCCTCAGATCCTGAGACGTACGCCGATGAATGGTCAGCATACAACACCTTTGCCGACGCAGCCGTTGCAAAGGCAAAGGAATGGCTGAAGCAAGGTTAGCTACATAGATAAAAATTAATTGATGACGGCACTGGTGCGGGACGCATCGGTGCCGTATTTTTATGGGTACGATTTAAGACCTAAATTTGCAGTAAAAGAACAAAATATGGAAAGGACATTAAGAAATACTCTCATCGGTGCGTTCATCACTGTGCTCGTGGCTTTCGTAGGCGCATGGATACAGCTGAACAGCCGTATCTCGATACTGGAGGTACAGGTACAGAATGACCACAACCTCTTCATGGACAACGGTCATGATATGAAGGAACTGAAAGACAAGGTAACTGACATCCAAATCAAAGTGACAGAGCTGGGGACAAGGCAACAGCAAGATGAATATGGCCATGGGAAAGAATATCAGTAACTCCATCCGGAGCATCAAGGAGAGATGGACGGCAAAATCGCCTGTCATCTTCCGCAGAATCTGCAACGTCTGCGTAAGCATATCGACGGTGGCAGCAGCCATACAGACTGCGCTGATGGCATCAGGAGCCGCCACGCCGCAGTGGTGGACGGATGTCTTCCCATATCTCATCGGCATCCCTGCAGGCATGGCTGCCGTGGCAAAGTTAACCAAAGAGGACAAAGATAATGAGAAAAATTAAGTACATCATCGTCCACTGCTCGGCAACAGCCGAGGGCAAGGACTTCAAGGCTAAAGACATTGACAAGTGGCACCGCCAGCGCGGCTTTAACTGCATCGGATATCACTATGTGGTGGACCTCGACGGAAAGATAGAAGTCGGCCGTCCTGAGAACCAGGTCGGCGCTCACTGCAAGGGCTACAACAGCGTCAGCATCGGCGTGTGCTACGTCGGCGGTGTCGCCAAAGATGGCAAGACACCGAAGGACACACGCACAGCAGCACAGAAGGACAGCCTAAGACGTCTGCTCATCGAGCTGAAGCGAAAATACCCTTCAGCCGTCATCTGTGGCCATCGGGACATGAGCCCTGACAAGAACCACGACGGCAAGATTGAACAGTGGGAGTGGATGAAGGCGTGCCCGTCATTCGACGCGAAGACCGAGTATAAGGACATCAAATAAAGAGGCTATGGGAAAAGAACGGATACCATGGATCGTGCTGCTGTTGGCAGCTCTGCTGCTGATGGGATGCACGACAACACGAACGGTGACCAAAGAGGTCCCCGTCGAGGTGCCGGTGATACGGCATGATACGGTCGTTATGAAGCAGGCTGCCAAAGAGCTGGTAAAGATCAAGGACAGCATCGTGAGGATGAACGACACGCTGAAGTTCTATCACAAAACAGTAATAGACCGCAGCAGCCGTGACACCGTATATCTGTCGAAGACAGACACGGTCTTCAAGCCGAAGTATATCACTAAGACCGTAGAAAAGAAAGCTGCCATAAGCTACAAGTGGTTTTTTATGGTAGGTTTAATAGTCATGTTATTAGGCATTGGCCTTTGGGGATATAAGGTATGGAAGAGTCTGAAACCACCCAACAAATGATTAGGTGTTACTGAAAAACGTAAAATGTGTAATGGAAGCAGCTGCCCGGGAGGGTGGCTGCTTTTGTATTTTATTGAAGCAAACCGAAGAGTTATCTTTGCTAAAAAATTGCAAAGCTATGGCAAACAACTGGCAGGAATTCGTAACGAAGGTAAGTCTCAACACCAGCGAGGCTGAAGACAAGCTAAAGAAGCTCACCGAGGAGCAGAAGCGGCTCAACGCAGAGATGAACAAGCTCACCTCCGGCGGAGCCAGCAAGAAGGAAGTGAACAATCTGCAGAAACAGATCAATCAGAACGAGAAGGCGATGCGTAACCTGCAGAAGCAGGCTACAAACGTCATCAACGTCATCGACAACATGGATTCTTCTTCTCTCGAGCAGCTGCTGCAGGCGCAGCGCATGCTAAACGCTGAAATGAAGAAGACACCTCAGAACTCAGAATATTTCAATGAACTCGCTGATCGTCTGCAGAAGGTCAACACCGCAATTGCCGGTGTGCGTGAGCAGACGAAGCAGAACTTCAGCGAGATGAAAGGTCTTGCCGATGAGACGGCAAACCTTAACAGCGTGCTGAAGGACATCGACGCATCATCATTGAAAGAGCTGGCGCAGGCAGAGGCAACGCTTAAGAAGCAGATGCAAGAGACGAAGCCGGACTCGCCTGGCTACAAGCAGGCAGCCGACAACCTGAAGCTGGTGCAGAACCGCATCAGCGAGCTCAACCGTGCCCAAAAGGAGGTGAACACGGCCATCGACAAATACAACGAGGAACTGCAGAACTGCGGCAAGTCGGCAGAGAAGGTCAAGCAGGAAACGGAGCTCATCAACAGGACACTCTCGAATCTCTCCACAGCCAAGATCCGCGAGATGGAATATACTGTGCAGGTGCTGAACGAGCAGCTGAGAGACACTGACCGCGGAACCGAGGCGTACAAACGCCTCGAGAACCAGCTGAAGAAAGTCAAAGCCCAGCTGGCTGCAGTGGCAGCAGAACAGCAGGTAGGCGGCAAGGAAAGCTTATGGTCGAAGTTCGCCAACTCCATGAATAAGAATATGGTTGCCGTCACATCAGTGATGGCAAGCGTCACCGGTCTGACGATGACCGTAAGAAACTGTGTGGAAGCCTTCACTCAGATGGACCAGGAGATGAACAATGTCCGCAAATATACTGGCCAGACGATGGAGCAAGTCAAGGACATGAATGAGGACTTCAAGAAGATGGACACCCGCACGTCCCGTGAGCAGCTGAACGAGCTGGCAGGCGCTGCCGGCCGTCTGGGCATCACATCAAAGGAAATGATCGAGGAGTTCGTCGATGCAGCCGACAAAATCAACGTCTCCCTCGGCGACGATCTCGGGCAGGGTGCCGTTGACAAGATCGGTAAGCTGGCACAGGTGTTCGGCGAAGACAAGACGAAAGGACTGCGAGGGGCCATGATTGCCACCGGTTCTGCAGTCAACGAGCTGGCGCAGTCATCATCGGCCAACGCAGGATATATCGTTGACTTTACGGCAGACCTTGCCGGCGTGGCACGTCAGGCAAACATGTCGCAGGCCGAGATCATGGGACTGGGCTCTGCCCTAGACCAGAACATGCAGGAAGAGGCAACGGCATCAACAGTCTTCTCACAGCTCATCACGAAGATGTACCAGGATCCCGCCAAGTTCGCAAAGCTCGCAGGCGTAGATGTGAGGAAATTCACGACAATGCTGAAGACAGATGCCAACGAAGCGCTGCTCACCTTCATGCAGACGATGCAGAATAAGGGCGGATTTTCAGCTCTGGCTCCAATGTTCCAACAGATGAACCTCGATGGCACAAGGGCTGTCGGTGTTCTCTCTTCTGTGGCCACCCACCTGGATCAGGTGAAGGAGGCACAGGACACAGCCAAAAAGGCGTATGACGAAGGAACGAGCGTCATCGGCGAGTTTAACGTGCAGAACGAGACAGAAGCTGCAAAGATTGACAAGGCAAAGAAAGCCTTCAAGGAGATCACCATCGAGCTCGGAGAGAAACTGCTTCCCATAGCGAGATATGGCATCACGACGACTTCACTGGCCGTGAAGACGCTGTCTGTCCTCGTGGATATCGTGCTGAAATACCGCACGACATTAATTGCACTGACGGCAGGCATCGCAGCACTGATCATCGTAGAGGAAGCCGACATCATCAAAAAGAAGCTGATCGCCTTCTGGAACAATGTGGTGGTGGCAGGCACCAAAAGACTGTGGGCAGTACTGGCAGCACATCCTTATGTGGCTGTAGCTGCTGCTGTCGGTCTTTTGGTGGCATGGCTCATTGATCTATCAAGACGTACCAATGACCAGGTGAAAATACAGAAGGAACTCAACGACATCAAAAAGACAGCAGCTGAGAGAACCATCGAGGAGACTGAAAGGATAAAGCAGCTGGAGAAGGCCATGAACAACGGAAACCTGTCCATGGCAGAAAGAAAGAAAGCTGCAGAACAGTTGAACTCTATCATACCAGGGTACAACGCCAAGCTCGATGCCACACGCCAAAGGTATGTAGCCAACAAGCAGAAACTCGATGATTACATCAAGTCGCTCATGCACATGTATGAAGTGATGGGAGCAAAGGACAAGCTGAAGGAGCTGGGTAAGCAGCGTGCAGATGCCAAGCTCGCATTGGAGAATGCCAAGAATGCACAGAAAGAAGCAGAGGAACTGAACAAGAGAATTGCGCAAACGAACTCCAAGGGTTTGCGCCTCGCGCCATCACAGGCAGAGACATCCTTCCTCAATCAGAATATATCATCGGCTGAGAACCGAGTGAAGGAGGCACAGAAAAAGGTCGATGAAATCGACAAAAAATCGAAAGCCATCGAGGCTCTATATGGCACCGACATACAGAAATCTGAAATCAACAAGCAGGAACCAAATCTGGATGCCGGCACCAATAACAATGGCGGCGGCACCGGAATGACAGATAAGGAGCGCAAGAAACTCGAGGCTGAGCGTAAGAAGCGCGAGGCAGCCCGCAAGGCTCAGATGAAAAAGGAGATCGAGGAAGAGAAAAACAAGACCGCACAGGAGCAGACCGACAACACCGTGGCATACGCCACCGGTCAGAAGCTGTACAAAGACTACCTCGATGACAAGCACGACATAGCAGTGAAAGGCTACGAAGCAATCAAAAAGGTCTATCAGAAATATGGCGAGGACGCAAGGCAGTACGATGAGAAAATCTCTGAGGAGGACCTGAAGAAGATGCAGGACCGCCAAAAGGCGACACTGAAGGAGATAGAAAAGGAGAAAGCCCAGCAGGAGGCTATGGCCAACTCTGACTACTATAATCCTTCCTCAGAGATCTACATGAATGAAGAAGCGCTCCAGGAGCGCCTCTTCCAGATTGACGTGAACGCCCAGCAGAAAAAGATCAATGCACTGCAGGCAGGATCCGAGGAATGGATCGACGCACGCGATGAAATGGAGCAAATGCAGCGCGATCATCAGCTCGAGCTACAGCAGAACTATCAGCAGAAGCTGCAGCACATGCGCGAGCAATTCGGGCAAAAAGATGTCAAGATGGAGGAAGAGATAGCCCTTAAAGGACTGGACGAACTCCATAAGAAAGAACTCATCAAGGAAGAGGAATATCAGGAGATGTTAGAGAACATCAAACTCTACTATGCCGAGCAGAAGAGTGAGCAGAACCTGTACAACTCAAAAGGTGAGGTCTTCAAGCGCAATGCAGACAGCGCATACAAGACAGCATCCAACAATGCCAAAGCAGATTACCAGAATGACCATCCTAAAGGGATGGGAGTAATGGATTATATTACATCAGATGTTGACATCTATTCTACTACTCTTGAAAACATCAAGAAGATGGAGCAGGAAGGTGTAATAAGCCATGAAGAAGCAATGGCAGCTATGGGAAAAGCTACATCCGACATGTGCGGAGGTATTGTTGATAAACTGCAAAAAGCATACAATGCAATATCATCAGTACTAGATGGAATGTCCTCATATTATTCCGCTCAGTGTGACCTCGAGGTCACACAGACAGAGAAGAAATATGAGAAACTGATTGAAAAAGCCGGCAACAACTCAGCAAAGAGCAAAAAACTCGAGGAGAAGAAGGAAAAAGAGATTGCCAAGATCAAGACAAAGTACAACAAGAAGCAGGTCAAGATGCAGATCGCGCAGGCTATTGCGCAGACGGCAATGTCTGCCATCAGCGCATACGCCTCTGTCATGGCTGGCGCTCCATGGCCGGCTAACCAGGTGCTCGCGCCAATCGCCGCAGGACTGGCGCTCGCAGCCGGAGCCATACAGATCGCTACCATCAAGAAGCAGGCACAGGCGCAGGAGGCAGGATACTACGAAGGTGGCTTCACCGGCGGCAACAAGTACCACCGTGAAGCAGGCGTTGTGCATGAGGGTGAGTTCGTCGCCAATCACCAGGCTGTCAACAATCCGAATATACTTCCGATGCTGCAGCTCATTGACCATGCGCAGCGCAATAACACCATCGGCGGACTGACCGCCAATGATGTGACGCGTCAGCTCGGCCAGGGCGGTACAGCCGTCGTCGCTCCCGTTGTCAATGTCAACACTGATAACTCAGACATGGCAGCTACCATGGAGGGAGTGACAGAGACGATGGAAAAGCTCAACAATACCATCAAGGATGGAATCCCGGCAAATGTGTATCTCGATGGTAACGATGGGCTGATGCACAGAATCAAGCAATATAAAAGACTGGAGGCAAACAAATGATTGAGATGATCATCAATGGTGAGGTGGCCTATCCGGACACCTCACAGAAAATCAAGGTAACATACGAGAACCAGTATATCAAGGACTCGGGAAGCTACACCTTTGAGGTGCAGTTTCCCATGGCAATACTCGAGAACAAAAAGATATTCAAGAATGTGGACCGATTCGACGTGAGTAAGAAGCTGGCCACATACGACGACTGCAAGCTGTATGTCAACAACCGTCTTGTCATCAGCGGCAAGGGGACGGTGACAAATATCACCAACAAAACGGTGAAGCTGCAGATCGTCGGCGGCAAGAGCCGCATAAAGTATAACTCGAAGTTCGAGAAACATTATATCGATGAAATCGACTATGATTCGGTGATCCTAGACACAGGCATCAACAAATCGGTATATGAAAGGGCAGGGATAGGATATCCTAACATGGATGAATTCCAGTGGATGGTATTCACAGATCTGACCACGGCCAACTACGTCGGCATGAAAGATGTGGCAGTGCTGAGCCCCATCAATGATGAGACGAACGAGATTCTGGCCAACAGACCATCGCTGTCAAAGTTCGAAAAGCTGTCCATCAATGGACACAAATACCCGAAGGGAACGTACGCGTACATGGCGAACTGTGCAGTAAGCCCATTTCTCATGTATGTGCTGCGCAAGGTGATGGCATACGAGGGATATACCATCAGTCGAAACGACTACGACAAGTCTCCATGGAACAGACTTGTCATCGTCAGCGCCTGCAAGTCAGGCAAGATTAAAAACGCCCTGCCGCACTGGACAGTGTATAAGTTCATCGATGAACTCCGCAAATTCTTCAATGCCTCGTTCATCTTCGATGAAATCGACAAGAAAGTGAGTATCATCGCCAGCAATGAGATGCTGACGAATGATACGCTTTCATACGAATGTGAGGACGACTTCACGGCAGAGTACGATGAAAACGGCCTCGACAACATTGTGACATCGAACATCGAGTACTCCTTCGATGGTGCTGCCAACCGTGACTGGAGAGAGTATATCAGCCAGAGTGTACAGAAGAACTACAAGACAAAGACGTACGCCACGAAAGACTTGATGGTAAAAGCAGCTGAAGCCATGACGACGAAGGAACGCAAAACGACGATCTTCAAGGTCGGCTTCAACTACTATATATGGGCTGACCTGCCGAAGGACGGCAATCCGGAGACAGAGGATACGACCGAGCAGCGCACGCTGTGCGGCTTGTTCAACCCCATCATCAGAGACATGGAGAGCGACACATTCCAGGAACTCAATATTTGTCCGGCAGCCATATACCTCAGAAGGGTACAAGACAAACAGCTAAACTTCTGGGAACGCTTAGGGGACAAAATGGGCAACCCATGGGTAAGCGTGCCGTCGGTGACAAACGAGAAAGAAGAAAGCCTCGAGGATATGGAGGTGGACGACTACGGTGAATACTACTATTCCGTACAAGATGCGATGCAGGGCAGCGCTGATGAGACGACAACCGAGGAGGATGATGCCAAAATGCCGGTGGCATTCGTGGCAGAGAATGTCTATAATCTGAAATCCCATGGAGCCGTTGCCTACAACGGTGAGCTGGACGGGGAAGACAAGAACTATAGGGTACCGGTCCTCTACACCGACTATAGAATGTACCCATCGATCCTGCTGTCAACAGAGAAGGCATCGCTATCCTTGGAAGCGATGCCGGCCGTCACATCAGGACGAAGCTTCGGAAACGGATCAAGAGTACAGACCGAGAGCCGCTTCGGAACAGTAGAGGTTGACAAGAACAACCAGATATCCTACAAGTTCGTGACAGACGACATCCCGGATCCGACCAAGATCTATATCTTCCATAACCGCAGATATATCTGCGAGAAGGTAGAGATGAACGTCAGCAACGAGGGCATCGAGAAGGAGAAGACAGGGTACTTCTATGAGTTGAAATGACCTCTTTTCGTTTTTTATATAGTGTTTCAAGGGGAGCGGTGAGCGATCATAGCTCCCCTTTAAAGTGTTTGGTCTTCTCGTGGACAGTGGAGTCGGCCTTCAGATAGCGGTTCGTCACAGCGATGTCGCTGTGACGCGCCTGGTCACGGGCGAAGACGATGCCCTCGGCATTCGCCAAGTCACGTATGCCGGAATCCTTCAGACTGTAAAACTGATAGGAGTCAGGGAAGTGCAGCGCCTTCCTGACCTTTACCCACTCCAGTCTGAAGCGGTTGATGAAGATCTGCTCGGGACCTGGTATAAGATCATGCGAGAAGAGGTAATCAGATGAGAGATGGTCGAAGACGTGCTGCTTGATCATCATCTTCAGAAGGGTATCATTGAGGGCGACGGTCTGACCCTTGCGGTTCTTGGACACATCAGAGCAAACGAAGACCGTCTGATTCTCGATGCTGATGTCGCCCACCTTAATATAACGGAGCTCATCCGGACGGATGAAGGTGTAATACTCCATCATGCAGGCGAGGTAGAAAGGAGGATTCAGATCTTTGAGGTAGTCGCGCAGACGCTTCAAGGCTGAAGCCGTCAGCGCATCGCGAAACTTCTCCTTCTGCTTCATCTGATGGATTGAAGCGACAGGATTCTCCTGGATATACTTTCTCTCGATGAGCCATGTTGAGAAAGCGGATAACCAGGTGCGATAATTGTTGCGAGTCGTGGCCGACACGTCCTTATCATATATAAGGTAGTCAAGGAAGTCGGCACAGAAACCGGTGTCGAACTGGTTGATGAACTTAATGGAGACACCGGACTCGGAGATGTAGAGCAGGATCTGGCGCATCCTGCTCTCATAATCTATGGCCGTCTTCTTTTTTATGGTGCCCTTCGCCAAGGCAGCATGCACGTAATCAATATAACGCTGGGTCACGACGCTCCAGTCGGTGAAACCGCGGGTTTCCTCGGTTTTCACGAACGGATTCCATCCTGCCCTGAGTTTGTGGAAAAGTTCCGCCACGAGCATGGAAGCCATCTCGTTGCGAGCCTTCACGGTTTCAAAGTGGTCGAGCATATATTTCTTACGGCGGAGCCCGCCCTTTGTGGGGTCATAAGCGTAGAAATCAACGAACCACTTCTTTCCCTTATGAAGCCTGGGCATCGTGAAGTCAAGAATTCCTTTTTGCGAATTATTTATTTTTTTTGAAGACAACATTTTTTTTACATTGTTTCCGGTAACCGATAACAATGTAGATTAAATTTTTGTCCCATTTCCGTCCCACTTCGAAGACGAAAAAGGCGTAATTGATTGTTTTTCAATCACTTACGCCAAAATAGTTGCGGAGGCAGGACTCGAACGTGCGACCTCCAGGTTATGAGCCTGGCGAGCTACCAACTGCTCCACTCCGCGATGTAAGCTAACCGAGATAATGTTCATTATCTCAATTGCGACTGCAAAGGTACGAGGATTATCCGAAACTACCAAATGTTTCTGAGAAAAACTGCTAATAATTATCACTTATTAACAAATAAAGAGATACTTGTACTTATCATTTCTGTCCCTTTTGCACGCAGTCAGCGATGATGTCGGCGCAACGGCTAATGCCGAGCTTACTGGTATTGAGCACAAGATCATAGTCGTGGGCGTCGGTCCACCGCCGCCCCGTATATTGGAAGTAGTGGTTGCTGCGTCCCTTGTTCACTTGTTCAATACGCTTTGTGGCAGCGGCGGCATCGAGATGGTCTTTGTCCATCACCCGCTTCACGGCATCGTCCTTGTCCGACGTCACGAAGACACGGAAGGCTTTGGCATCACCACGCAGCACCTAGTTGGCACAACGCCCGATGATCACGCAGGGCTTCTTCACAGCCAGCGTGCGGATCATGCGGCTCTCGCTCACGAAGATGGCATTGTCATGCGAGGGATTCATCGACATCGGGATACTCTTGTCGGTGAAGATGAGTTCCCATAACTTGGCATTGCTGATGTTCTGCTCATTCTCCCGCACAAACTCAGAGGAGTAGCCCAACCGCTCTGCCGTCTCGTCGATGATCGCATGGTCGTAGTAGTCCACGCCAAGCCGCTGGGCGAGCATCTTACCCAGTGTCAAGCCACCACTGCCATACTCGCGCGCAATGGTGACGACAAACGGCACGGCGTCTTCCTCTGCCTCTTCTTCGTGTTTCTCCGCAGCTTCCTCCTGACGCTCATCAACCGGGATGAAGATGATGTCGAGCCAGGCAATGTGTGGAGCAAAGATGCGAACCATGAAACCGACATAGAACATGCTCACGAGGGCACCCACACCGACCATCTTCCAGTCCCAATGCCCCCAAAAATGAAACATCAATACCACGGCAATGGCCACGAGCCCTGTGTCGGAGCACATCTTCACCTTGCCGAAATCACCATGCACAGCTTTGGAGATAGCCAGCGGCAGTCCCTCACCGGCAAGCATCAACGAGTCGCAGCGCACCTCGCAAGCTATACCGAAAGCCAGCAACGCGCCACCGATGAGCAACTCCACGAATTGCAGCGGATAGCCCACAGCATAAGGCAGCGACGCCGGCACTTGCATGAAGCCCGTGAGCCACATGGTCAGGTCGGTATAGAAGCCAAAGAGAAACGACACCAATATCTGGGAGAGTTGCCGCAACTCATAGTTACGGCGGAGCAACAAAATCTGTATGAGAATAAACAGCACGTGCATACAGATGACGATGACACCCATCGTCAGCGGTATGCCGGGGATGAGCGACAGCACATAAGGTGGTGCCGAGATGGGGGACGACCCCAGATTAGCCCGTATCGACAGCGAAGTGCCAAAGGCGATAACAAACAGGATAAAGACGAAGCTCACATAACGCCGCATCCACTCTCTCTTACTTCTTTTTACCTTTTCCATGTACCTAAAGTTGTTGGCGCGGCTGCTCTGCAGAAAGGAGACGGGCGTCGGTTCTTACAAATATACTGCAAAATTAGCAAAAAAGTAGCAAATACACAAACAATGACACACATTTTATAACACATATAACATTTACAGCATCAATACAACGGGCATGTTGTTATCCATGTTCTTTGTTGAGTAAACTGACAATTTTCGGCCGATTTCTATGCGATTTTCTGAACCAACCACTATGCTGCTCTCAATTTTGCGAATTTTGAGATCCTTTCCATAAACAACTGATACACAACGCAATACAAATATAGAGTACTTATTTCATTAAGAAAAACATAATTTTACATTATCAGAAAGCCTTTCTGATGCTGTCATCTCGGTGATTTCACAAGGTCAGAAAGGCGTTTTGACCTGGTCGTCTCTACCATCTCCCAGCCGGGCATCTACATTGTCAACGGCAAGAATTTGCAAACTTACGCAATTTATTTGGATTTGGCAACAAAGCAAGCGAATAAATACTGAGTATAAAACCATAAGGAGGAAGAAAGAAGAAGCCAAGACAAGCCGACAAAACTTTTAACAAACCTATGTCAACATTTCCAGTCATTCTAGAGAGAAACGTGAGGTGAAAATCAAGGAAAACGAGGATGAAGACACCAAAAAACGGTCGGCTCAGAGAGAAAACAGTGAGCTGGCTTGGTCAAAAAGGCCTTTTGATGCGATCAAAAAGGTGAGATGACCGTGTCAAACAACCGAGATGACAGAAAATTCTCTAGAGAATTTTTGGTCAGAAAGGCTTTCTGATAAAGAGCCAAAAGCGTCATTTCCCATATCTTATTGTGTATCTGAACTTTATAAAAACCGCTCAAAATTCGCAAAAATCGGAACAAAAGACGATTTGCTGGAAAAGAACGCCTTCTCAGAGCCCGTTTTTTGTCAGAAAAACCAACAAGTACCATACTACAATATGCAAGAAGCAAGGAAACACAAAACAAAAAAGTGACTATCATTACGTAGATTCGAGACTTTATACGTTATATTAATAAAAAACGAAACGCATGAAACATACAGTCCTTTATCTTATCCTGCTGACGATGTTGCTGTTCCCTCTCAGCGCATCGGCCAAAGCCAAAGCAAAGGAAAACGCTGACCTCGCCCGATGGAAAGCCAACACCGAGCGCTATCTCGCGAAAGTGTCGGCCGACTCCACCTGGCTGCACAATGCCGTGAAGAAATGCGCAGAGCATAAGCTGATGGTGGACATTCACGACGAATACCGTCCGACGGGATGGAGCCGCACCTATCCCAACCTGATGACGCGAGAGGGTATTGGTAGCAACGAAGAGATGCCCGATGCCCGCCACAACACCACGCTGCCCTTCACACGCTTCCTCGCCGGACCCGCCGACTACACGCTCTGCTACTTCAACGGACGGGTGAAGAACACCAAGGCTCATCAACTCGCCATGTCGGTGGTCTACTACAGTCCCATCCAGTTCCTCTTCTGGTATGACCTGCCGACCGCCTACAAAGGTGAGCAGGAACTGAACTTCTGGAAGGACTGCCCCACGGTGTGGGACGAGTCAAAGGCACTCGACGGCGTGCCGGGAGAGTATATCGTGCAAGCCCGCCGTTCCGGCTCGTCATGGTTCGTCGGTGTGCTCAACGGCTTGGAGCCACGCACGATCACCGTCAACACGGCTGACTTCCTGCCAAAGAAAGGCAAGTACGCCATGGGCCTCTATCAGGACGACCCGAAGCTCAACACCCGCACGAAGGTATCGACGACCCTGCACACCATCAAGTCGGGTGAGCGCATCACCCTGCCACTGCTCAAGAACGGTGGAGCGGCCATAAAGTTTAATAAAGTAAAATAGTGTATCATAACCTTATCAACGGCGTAACTTACTTTTGTTATCGCACGCAGTGACTTGATTTAGATTAAGAAAGACGGGAAAAAAGATAGTTCTTACAGAAAATATTCGAGGGTACGAAGAATTCGTCGTACCTTTGCAGTGTCAAAAGGTTAATAGATTGTTTAGGTTAGTAATAGATTTAGGTTTTTAGTTATTAGGTTTAAG
>ONMG01000199.1 GCA_900318855.1 uncultured Prevotella sp. | reverse complement strand
TGCAAGGATTTTCAAGCCCTGCAAAACGGACTTATAAACTGCGAGCAGCATATCTTCACATTCCTTGAGCAAGAAGGTGTCCCGCATTATAACAACTCGGGCGAGGGGGCCATAAGAATATTGAAAGTAAAGTCAAAGATCTCAGGAGAGGACCGCGTACAACTCCAAGCTGCCGCACGGCTGACATGAGAATTGCTTGGGCACACGGCGTCTGAACGCTTGTTCTGAGGGCGGCATGTCCTTGTCCACATCTTGTTAGCCGTTGCTCATGTCTTATTGCTTGTCCATAGAGTGTTTCTTATAATCGCCACTAATTTTATGTTTTTTCATAGAATGGCGCAATTATACAGCCGTAACATCCGGGGAGATGTGGAGAAAACATAGAACTATGAAGAAAAGAGAACCGTAAAACCGCCCCAACCTACAAATGGGCTGAGGGAAAGGTGTCTCCTGAGGGACGTCTCCGCCCACTCAGCGGCCGACTCCACGCCGATAGTCCATCGGCGTGAGACCAAACATCTTCTTGAAGGCGGAATAGAAGTTGGGGGCATGCTCGAAGCCACAGCGGTAGGCCACTTCCTCGATGGTCATTGCCGGTTTGGTTTCCAAAAGGTGGCACGCTCTCTGCATCTTTATCTTCAGTATGTAGGAAGAGGGAGCGTCGCCCGTTATGGCCACGAGCTTGCGGTGGAACTGCCGCGGACTCATGCAGAGCTCAGCTGCCAGTGTATTCACGTCTAACTTCCGCTTATCCATGAGCTTATAAATGAAGTTCACCGTCTTTGACAGGAAGCGGCGCTCGGCGTCCGTGATGAGTGTCTTCTGCTCAGCATCGTTTTCCAGGCCTTTACCGAACTTGTCACGCAGACGGCGTTGCCGGTCGAGCAACTGCTCCACCCGTATACGCAGTTCGTCGGTGCTGAACGGTTTGGAGAGGTAGGCGTCGGCTCCGGCCTTCAGCCCCCGGATGCGTTCCTCCTCCGTAATTTTCGCTGTCACCACGATGATGGGAATATGGTCGGTGACCTCATTGGCCCGCACTTTCCGGCACAGCTCCAGACCGTCCATCCCCGGCATCATCAGGTCGGTGATGATGAGGTCGGGCACAAGGTTGAACGTCTTCTCCCATCCCTCCTGCCCATTGGTGGCGTAACTGACGGCATAACGGTCCACGAACTGAGCCCCGATATAGGCAGCAATTTCACGGTTATCCTCAATGACGAGCAGCCGGCAGCGGTCCTCGTCACCTTCACTGTCAGCCATCTGCGGCTCATCCTTGGGCAGCAAGGGTGCCACGCGGGCCGCTGTTCCGTTCATTTTCCGTTCGATGCTGTTGCGTATCGGCACGCTGATGTGGAATACGGTGCCACTGCCCCGTACGCTCTCCACCGTAATGGTTCCCTCTACAGCATCGATGATTTGTTTCACGAGGGCCAGTCCCACGCCGGTACCGATGTTCTGCGAGTCGCTCTCACCCTGATAGAACGGCTCGAAAACGTGTTGGAGTGTCTCCGCGTCCATGCCTTCGCCCGTGTCGCTCACATCGATGCGAAGCCTGTCGTCCTCGCGCCATGTAGCCACGCTCACCTTACCGTATTCGGACGTAAACTTGAAGGCATTGGAAAGCAGATTGTTCATCACTTTGTTCACATAGTCGGGCACAAAGTCCATCTCCACTGCTCCCTTGTCGAGGAACTGCAGTTCGATGCGGTGGCTGCGGGCATAGTCGCGGTAGCTCTCCACAATCATCATGAGTTGAACAATGATGTTACCGTTGCGCCAGTCGGCTCTACCCAGGGCCGATTTCACTTTTGTGATGTCGAGCAGCTGATTGATTAGCGTGAGCAGTCCGTTGCCCTGCCGCTCTATGGTGAGCGCCTTGTCCCGGACCTCAGCCGTCGCGGAGCTCTGCAGGTCGCGACTCAATCCGAGTATCACCGTGAGGGGCGTACGAAACTCGTGAGTGATATTTGTGAAGAAGCTCTCGCGCATCGACGCAAGACGTATCAGCGCCAGATGACTGCGACGGCGGATGCGCTGACTGTAAAGCAGCATGCCAATGAGACTCAGAAGCAGGATGACCACGAGGACGAAAAACACAAGCCCCGTGTACTTCGTTGCCTGTTCTTGCTTGAGCCGCAGCTGCATCTCGCCCCTCTCCCTTTCTTGCTTCTTCCGCTCTATGTTCAAGCTGGTGTTCTGAATGCGATTCACCTTCTCTATGTTGAGCACGCTGTCCTGCATGGCGGTGGCTTGTTCATAGGCCGTCAAAGCCCCCCGGCAGTCGCCCTGCTGTTTGTAGTACTTATAATATAAGGTGTAGATTTTGGCCAGATGCTCGGGCGAATCGATGTTCTCAGCCACCTGCCGGGCCCGGTCGAGGTAGTCCGTCATCTTGGCTCTGTTACCTGTAGCCTGATAGATGCCCGCCAAGGCGATGAGCGAGTTCAGCGCGTGCCACTCGTCCTTGGAGGCCTTCATCAGCTGATAAGCGTTCTCATATTCTCTGATGGCCTTGTCGTATTGGTGAGCCTTTTCGTAGAGTGAGCCGAAGTAGATGTGACAGAGCGAGATGCCGAGATTGTTGCCGGCTTCAGTGTTCAGAGCCATGGAGTAGCGATAGTAGACCCAGGCTGAGTCGTTCAGCCCCCGATGCTCAAAGATGGAACCGAGATTGGCATAGTTGATGGCCTGCCCCAAGACACTGTGCAGCTGACGCTCGCCGGCCAAAGCCATGCGCAGCGCACTGTCGGCACGCTCGTAGTTGCCCAATGTCAGATAGACATTTCCCAGTCCGTTGAGTGAGACCACTCGGTTTTTCTTCGCCGCAAAAGTGGTGTCAGTGCACTCCTCGCTCAGTGTCCATGCTTTGTAATGGTATTCCTGGGCAGCGTCAAGAACACCCATACGACGGTAGTCGGTGCCGATATTGTTCAATGCCTGCACCCATTCCAGGGTATCGCCGAGGGCCTCAGCCTCTCGCAGTGCCTCGCTGTGGATGGTCAGCGCCTCCTCTAAACGGCTCTCGTTGCGCAGGGTCTTGCCCCATTCTCGCAGTGCCACAATGCTTCCCAATCTGTCGCCAGCGCTCTCCAACCGTTTTTGCAACACGGCGAGGGAGTCAATGCCGTGCACCGAGTGCACGATGCTGTCGGCGCTCCGGCGGTCGGCGGCAGAGAAAGTCACGGCCTTCTTTGAACACGAGGTGAGCACAAAGGGAATGAGAAGGAAAGCCTGGGCTGCACATCCAGCCATCTTCATGCAGATGTCAAGGAGCCTCTGCTGCAGCTGCAAGGATGGTTTAATGCGGTATTTGTCGTGTCGCATAGGTGAGATTTGGTGTGACATCTTAAGCGGACACAGTCATCCGCTCTCTACGTGCAAAGTTAACAAAAAAGACATTACTGACCACAATATCTACATCAAATTTACAGATATCTCTTCTCGAATCCAATGTTTCGCGAACATATACCACTGCAATGGGCAACTAACAGCTCCTTGGGTGATGGGGCCGCGCACGACTGTTGCCACAATGACCGCGCTTCCGACGTGGACAAGACGGAAATCAACAATAGGGAACGACTGAAGAGGACGGAATAACAAGGGTGAAGAAGAGGGTAAAAAATACAAGGACTATTCATGAATGCACATTGACAGTCAGCAATTTACAACTATCGGATGTCCGATTGAAATAGTCGGTATGGATGAAGAATGTCGGATTATCATAGTTTCTTGTCCGACGAGCATAGTGGCATCAGAGCATTCCCATTGTAATTTTGCGGCATATCACAACACCAGACAAGAATCTCTATGGACGCACCCCACATTGGTACATCGCCAGAGCCCCGGCGGCGAAAGTCCGACGAGGCACGGCAATTCTCAGAAGAACAGGCATGGCTCCTCAACACCATACATGACTTGGTAGATGAGGAAGTCGACCGTCGTTGCAGCAGTTCCGCAGACAATCCTCATTCCGAGAATCCGTCGCCCCATAGACCACGCAAGGAACAGCCGGAAGTCCAAGCCGAAATGCCGGCCGAGTCATCGCGCCCCACTCTCTGGCAACGCATCATCGGCTTCTTCACCTCCCGACAGCTCCCCAATGGTGCCCGGGAAGACACGCAGGCACCGACGACATAGAAGCAACACTCATTCCATTCGTCAATTATCATCTTATGAAATCCCAGTTACTCAACAACAAGACCGCGGCCATCGCCTCGCTATCCATCGTCCTTCACAGCAAGCCATGGCCGCCCCTCTTGGAAGAACACCAAGTGAGCAACAGCAATTCCAATGCATAGAGCAGTTTTTGCCCTTGCAGCCCGGACATCAACAGCAAATAAGGAACCTGTCACTAACAAACATTAAAAACCTCGCAATGGTATAAAGGTTAATTGCAAACGAGACATGAGCAATACCAGACCGTTAGTCGCCGTACAAAGGATTAATATTGTCGGCAAAACAAAGAACAGCATCACCATTCAGTGGACCAAGGCTACTGACAGGGAAAGTTCACAAGACCAGTTGTCGTACATTGTTACCTGGTGTGAG
>ONMG01000056.1 GCA_900318855.1 uncultured Prevotella sp. | reverse complement strand
CAGCGAGCAAGCTCGCTGGCTTCCCCCATCACTTCACACACACACCATGGGTGTCAAGCCTGTCAATGACGAAAATCGCTATCGCGTAAAATTGCACCTACGGCGCATAAAATAAGATAGCGATGTCCACCCCCTTGATCAGAATTCCGAAGTGAAGTGGAACTTGATGTGCTTAAAATCCTGCTGAGCCATCATCAGCACGTAACTGCTGTCGGCAAGAAACACATCACGGCCTTCGCTGTCCTTGGCCATGTACTGATATTTGCGCTTCTTGAAATTGTCGAGCTCGGCTTCATCGTCGGCCTCTATCCAGCAAGCCTTGTAAAGATGGGCAGGCTCCCAACGGCACTTGGCATTATATTCATTCTCAAGCCTATACTGGATGACTTCGAACTGCAACTGTCCCACGGTACCCACGATGCGGCGGTTGTTGAACTGGTTGACAAAAAGCTGCGCCACACCTTCATCCATAAGCTGCTCAAGGCCTTTAGTAAACTGCTTCGACTTCATGGGGTCGTCGTTCTCGATGTACTTAAACAGCAGTGGCGAGAACGAAGGAAGCCCCCGGAAATGAATGACCTCACCCTCTGTAAGCGTGTCACCAATCTTGAAGATGCCGTTATCGGGCAGACCCACGATATCACCCGGCCAAGCCTCATCAACTGTCGACTTGCGTTGAGCCATGAACTGGGCCGGCGAGGAAAATCTCACCGTCTTGTCCAACCTGACATGCAGATAGGGATGATTGCGTTCGAACTTGCCGGAGCACACCTTGCAGAAGGCAATGCAGGAACGATGGTTGGGATCGATATTGGCCGTTATCTTGAAGATGAAGCCTGTGAACTTGGGTTCTGTGGGCTGCACTATGCGCTCTATGGCCTGCGTCGGACGTGGCGACGGTGCTATCTCCACAAAGCAATCGAGCAACTCCTGCACGCCAAAGTTGTTGAGGGCAGAACCGAAGAATACGGGGGCAACCGTGGCCGCACGATAATCATCGACCTTGAAATCAGAATACACCCCTTCAACAAGCTCCAGGTCATCACGCAACTGCTTCGCTTCACGTTCGCCGACATGCTCATCCAGATCGGCCGAATGGATGTCGACAGCCACTTTTTGCGTCACACGCTGTTTGTTGGGAGTGAAGAGATTCAATTGCTGCTCATAGATGTTGTAGACTCCCTTGAATCGCATTCCCTGACCGATGGGCCATGAAAGCGGTCGAACCTTAATGCTGAGTTCTTGTTCCAGCTCGTCGAGCAAATCAAAGGGGTCGCGGCCTTCCCGGTCCATCTTGTTGATGAAGATGATTACGGGGGTCGACCGCATGCGGCACACCTCCATGAGCTTTCGCGTCTGTGCCTCCACACCTTTGGCCGAGTCGACCACAATGATAGCCGAGTCGACGGCAGTCAGCGTACGATAGGTGTCTTCGGCAAAATCCTGGTGACCCGGGGTATCCAGAATGTTGACCTTGTAGTCGCGATAGTCGAATTCCATCACGGAAGTCGACACCGAGATACCACGTTGCTTCTCGATGTCCATCCAGTCGCTCGTGGCCGTTTTTCTTATCTTGTTGCTCTTTACTGCTCCTGCCACCTGAATCTGTCCACCGAAGAGCAGGAACTTCTCGGTGAGCGTGGTCTTACCGGCATCAGGGTGCGAAATGATGGCAAAGGTACGTCTTCTTTCTATTTCGTTCATATCCAGTGATAATCTTGTAGTGTAGCGGGATTATTCAGCTTCAAGCAGCTTCTTGATGCAGTCCTCCAGGCTATCCTCCCAGTAAGGCACCTCGATACCGAAAGTCTGCTTCACCTTCGTCTTGTCGAGCACGCTGTAATGGGGGCGCTTCGCCGGTGTGGGATATTCCTCGGTGTGAATGGGACGCACATGACAATCCTTGATGCCTGCGATGCGATGGATGGCCTTGGTGAAATCGTACCAGCTGATGACTCCCTCATTGGAGAAATGATAAACACCCGGCACGATACCTTTGTTGATAGCTGTCATTATAAGGGAGGCAAGGTCGGCTGCGTAGGTTGGGGAACCTATTTGGTCGAAAATCACTCCCAGCTCATTCTTCTCGCGCCCCAACCGTATCATCGTCTTCACGAAGTTGTTGCCAAAGGTGGAATAGAGCCAGGCCGTGCGAATGATCATGGTCCGGGGGCAGATGTGCTGAGCCGCAATCTCGCCGGCAAGCTTTGTGCTACCATATACACTGTCGGGGCAGGGTGTGTCGGTCTCCACGTAAGGCACATGGTGCGTTCCATCAAATACGTAGTCGGTGCTAATCTGAATCAAGGCGCCTCCCCGCCTGCTCATGGCAGCGGCAAGATAAGCCGGGGCTTCGGCATTGAGTGCTGTTGCCTGCTGGCGATCGTTCTCTGCCTTGTCAACGGCTGTGTAGGCGGCACAATTCACGATAACATCGATAGCATGGGTGTCGACATAGCTGTTGATGGCATCCTTGTCAGTAATGTCTAATTCCTTAGCATCAGTGTTGAAAAACTGATACTGAGGATTAGCGGCTTCCAAAAGCTGCATTTCATTGCCGAGTTGGCCATTACAGCCTGTAATCAATATATTCATAATGTACGGTTTATACGTTCTTGGTAGGGATTAGAGATCGTCCTCAAACTTGAGTCCTTCGGTCTCATCCTTCAAATAATAGTCGCTGAGCATACCGATAAAGGTGCTTATCTCCTTAATGGCATGTTCGGTCTCCGGTGAGATAGTCTTGTGCTGAAGCCGCAAAAACATCACTCCATAAAGAGCATCAAGACAAGTCTCAATCTCACTGGCTTTCTGGTCTCCCTTCTTTCGCAGCTCTACGATGAAAGGAAGCACGCGATAGTATTCAGCATTATAGAATGGGAACTTAGTGCTTTGCAGGAGACGGAGATGAAGATCGTTGACATCCTGCAAGGTGCCGATATTAATCTGAAGGTGGCCCTTTTCACGCTTACCCTCCTCATTCATCATCCGAATGAGATTGCCATACCAGTCAGCCATCTCCGCCTTCTGTTCTGGCGTGTAATCAAACTTCTCGATATACTCATGCTTTATGCGCGAAAGGGAGCATCTGTAGGCACGAATCAAATCTTCGACCTGCCACATATAAAGCAGGTATTCCGCAATACTTTTCTTTCTTAACTGCTGTGCTATATACATAGGAACGAATACTTTCTTGTGATAGCTGTCCGACAATCCGTCTGGAGACCTTAGCGGCCACTATGGCAACTTATATATATTGAACACTGTGCCAACGAGGACGATAAGTGAGAAGAGAATCACCAAACTGCCAATGATGCGGTTGATGATAAGGATTCCGTTATTGTCGAATTTATTTCTTATCTTGTCGACCAGCCAGGAAAGCCCGAACCACCACAGAAGGGCTCCCCCAAGAATGCTCAGATAACCTACCGACATCTCCAAGGGATGATTAGGGATTACAAAGGCAAACTGAGCAAAGGCTGCCATGAAGAGGAGAATTATCAGGGGATTGAGGAAGGTTATCCAAAAGGCCGTAACCCCATTGTAGACAAGCGTCCCCTTATTCTTCCTATTGCTTTGATGCATGTTCTTCGTAGGGTTCTGAAGGAAACTGTGAACTCCGAACACCAGAAGGATAATACTGCCTAAAATCTGCAGCCAGAATCGGTTCGTGGGATTGGTGATGAGATCCATCACAAAGCTCATGCCGTAGCCCGTAATCAGTGCATAGATGATGTCGCTCAAAGCGGCCCCTATTCCCGTGACAAAACCATACCAACGGCCCTTGTTCAGAGTGCGCTGGATACAAAGAATACCTACCGGCCCCATCGGCGCCGAGGCCATGACACCGATAAGGATACCTTTCAGTATCATGTCGATGATGTCTATATGGAATACAAACGGCATATCGATTGCAAAAGTAGCTATTTTTAGGGGAAAGCAGAAACAACAAGAGGAAAAAATGAGCCTTACCCATTATTTTAGTCTAATTCCTTTTTGCTTTCATTAGAAAATGCTTACCTTTGCGCTAATAAGGGACCGGGGGCTTCGCTAAGCAAGCCCATCTCTAACATCGACACAACAAATAACAACCTAAATAGAATTATGGAAGAAGAAATGATTAAGCCGTATGTCATCGGCTTGGATTTAGGCGGAACCAATTCCGTCTTTGGCATTGTAGACAGTCGTGGCGAAATCAAAGCCACAACAGCCATCAAGACGCAAGCCTACGAAAAGGTGGAGGATTATGTGGAAGCTTCTGTTGAGGCCCTGCAGATCATCATCGACCAAGTAGGTGGAATCGACAAGATTAAAGCCATGGGTATTGGAGCCCCCAACGGCAACTACTACAAGGGTACCATTGAGTTTGCCCCCAACTTGAAATGGGGCCATACAGGTATTGTGCCTTTGGCCGACATGTTCTCCAAGAAGTTAGGCATTCCTGTTGCCTTGACCAACGACGCAAATGCTGCCGCTATAGGTGAGATGACCTATGGAGTGGCCCGAGGCATGAAGAACTTCATCATGATTACTTTGGGCACTGGTGTCGGCTCAGGAATTGTGATTAATGGTCAAGTTGTATATGGCTGCGACGGCTTCGCAGGAGAGCTTGGACACGTCATTATGCGACGCGAGAATGGAAGACCCTGCGGCTGTGGCCGTAAAGGATGCCTTGAAGCTTACTGCTCGGCAACGGGAGTAGCCCGCACAGCCCGCGAATTCCTGAAGAACTCGGAAGAGAAATCACTCTTAAGGGAAATGGATCCGGAGCAGATCACCTCGCTCGACGTCTCTATTGCAGCCAACAAGGGTGATGAACTGGCCAAACGCGTCTACGAGTTCACTGGCGAGATGCTGGGAGAGGCTTGCGCCGACTTCGCAGCTTTCTCCTCACCTGAGGCTTTCATCTTCTTTGGTGGACTCACCAAGGCTGGAGACCTGCTGATGAAACCTTTGAAGAAGAGTTTCGACGAGCATGTTCTCAAGATCTTCAAGGATAAGGCTAAGTTCCTCATCAGTGGCCTTGACGGTAGCTCTGCTGCTGTGCTCGGCGCCTCAGCTGTAGGATGGGAAATCTGAAAACCACAATTACAAAAGCACCGGATGGATTGTCCGGTGCTTTTATTTTTGT
>ONMG01000086.1 GCA_900318855.1 uncultured Prevotella sp. | reverse complement strand
TCCAGGGAGTATAGAGCTTGAAGTCATAGCTCTCGGAATTCTTGGCAGTAACCTGTCCATCTCCCATCTCAGAATAGTTCTTCGTCGTGAGATCATACCAGGTCGGAGTCTGCACATAAACACCGATGCGGAAGGGTGAGTCTGCAATCGGGCGGAAAATAGCACCTAACTTCATATCCACTCCGGTTCCCGTAATCCTCCGCGAGTCGGCCAAAGTCAGGTCACCGATGTTGGTAACTTTCTCAGTGTACTCGCTATAATGACGGTAGTGCACATCATGCACACCAAATGTGAGTCCGAGGAATACCCGGTCATTGATATTGCCGCTCACATTGAAGTCATACTCCCCTATGTAGCCTTGCTGAGCCCTATTGAAGGTGTATCCCGTTGAAGGATAGTAATAGTAAGCATCGTCCGGCTTGTTGTAGAGCAGGTTGCTCATGTAGAAGTGATCCACCTGCGAATAGGTGGCATCATCCTTCGACTTAAACACGTCATTGCGATACTTTTCATAGGTGAGCTTATTTTGGGAGGCGTTGTTCAATTCGTCAGCAGCATCAAGCAGCCAGTCGAAATTCCGGCTCTTATGATAATTGAAGGCTACATTCAAGAATGACTTACGCCCTGAGCGCATAGAGTAGACAAAGCCACCCTGGTCGAAGCTCATATTCGTGGTACTGCCGGGAGAGAACTTCTTGGCATCCGACTGCGACACAAGGCCGAAAGAAGTGCTAATGTAGTGGTGACGGAACAGTCCTATACCAGCCGGGTTAGTGCTGATAGTAGAGATATCGGCGCCTAAGGCCTCCATGGCTCCGCCCATGCCCACATAGCGTGCAGTACCATTAAGGTCGTTGTCAATGAGCTTCATATTCTCATAAGTTTCCTGTGCGCCCATAGGCAGCGACAAACCTGCAAGCAGAGCAGCAAACAAACACTTAGTTTTCATAATCAATGTTCTTTAATTGTTGATGGCAATTCAACCTCATAGGTATCCCCGCCATAAAATATCATCTATCACTCGCATGTCCTACAGCGTTCCTCGCAACGAGAGACACTGTTAGGACACTCTTCTCGGTTATCTGCGACCACCGAAATGGCCACCTCCTCCGCCGCCACCGCTGAAGCCGCCGGAGCGACTACCACCGAAGCTGCCACCCGAGTGGGATGCTCCTCCGAAACCACCACCAAAGCTGCTGCCACCAAAGCTGCGTGTACTTTGACTGGGAGCACTATAACTGCGGTTAGCAGGCATTTCCGTACTTGTCGGAGTATATGTGCGGGTTGAGCCATTACCACCAAAGCGTGCACCACTACTATTGGTAGTGTAGGTGCGAGTTGAGCCCGAGAAGGTACGCGGACTATAGGTTACTGAGCGGGAAGAGTTGCTGCTAAAGCCTGAGCGCGAGCCGAAGGTTCCATAGGTACCTCTACCGCCAAAGCGACTTGCCGTCGTACTGCTTCCACCACCGAAGTTGGCATTACCATAGGAATGATTGCGTGAACCAGTGGGACCACCATAGCTATAGTAGGCACCACCATAATACCATGGGTCATACCAGCCATAATAGCCATACCAAGGACGGCCCCAGCCATAGTAACCGTAATAGCCATAGTAAGGATATCCCCATCCATAGTACCAGGGATCATACCATGCTCCATACCATCCTCCGTAGCCATAGTACCAAGGGTCATACCAGGGAGAATACCATCCCCATCCGGCACGCCAGTAGGGAGAATAGCCCCATGAGCTGTAGAACCAAGGATCGTAGAATCCGTCCCACCGACTCATACGGCTCGTGTACTTGAAGTCATCACCGTCATCAATCGTGTCGAAATAGCGACCAACAAAAGTGGTGTCGATATAGGTGGAGTCGGGATAGACACCATTGCCCTTCGAAAACTCGATGATGTCGTTACCCTGATTGTCGGAGCCTATCTTCTGATAATGACTCCAATACTTGCCATGACGATTATACTCGTCAACATCCCTGTTGCTACCACTATAATATGATTGGCTTTCCTGCTTCTTTACCGAACGCGAGGGTTGTGCCGACACGTCCTTGGTAGGGGTGAAGTAGAGGTCATCGTCCTGAGCAAACAGGCCCAACGGCAGCATACCGGCCAAGATGCTTATTAAGACAATTCGTTTCATAATCTTACTCCTTTATAATGTTAACCTTTCTATTATCTACGGTGCAAATTTAGTTCCAAATGCCTTGCAAATATAAGGAAAATCCCTAAGGGAGCATAGGTTTTTCCCTATTTTTTATATCTTTGCAGCATTATTTAAGCAAGCGACATGAGATATACCCACATTCACATTGACTTCCAATGTCAGGATGACATCAAGCAGACTGTATCTGATCTCCTTATCGACGCTGCCGGTGAAGCCGGCTGCGACTCATTCGAAAATTCTTCAGATGGGCTTGACGGCTATGCCGTGGACGGCCAATTTGACAGTAGCATGCTCGACGAGGCCATCCGGCAGTTCCCTATTCAAGGCGTCCACATCAGCTACACCGTAAGTATGGCAGAGGACAAGGACTGGAACCAAACCTGGGAGGAGTCAGGATTCGGGCCGATAAGTATCGACGAATGCATCCTGGTTTACGATAAGCGGCACACCCCGGCAGAGCAAGTGTCCGCCTCCCCGCTGCCGATAAAAATTGGTATTGAGGCACGACAGGCTTTCGGCACAGGCACGCATGAGACAACTCAGATGGTGCTCGACGCAATCATCCATTGCTGTCCGCGAGGCAAGCGTATGCTCGACTGTGGATGTGGCACAGGTATTCTGAGCATTGCCGCCCTAAAACTCGGTGCCAAAGAGGCTATAGGATACGACATTGACGAGTGGAGCACGAAGAACGCCACGCACAACGCACGACAGAATGGAGCAGACGCCATGAAAGTGCTTTTGGGCGACGCTTCAGTGTTGCAAGAAGTGGAAGGCTGTTTCGAGCTTGTGGTGGCCAACATCAACCGGAACATCCTGCTCGCCGACCTTCCACGCTTTGCAGCCAAGATGAGTTCAGGCGCAAGCCTCATCATCAGCGGATTCTACGAAAGCGATGCTTCCCTGCTTGTCGCCAAAGCCAAGGAACTGCAACTGTCTGAGCAAGTGCGCAAAGCGCTTAACAGCTGGTGTTGTATCACATTCCTAAAAGACTAAGCGGAAATACAGTCCACCCATAACTCCTATCAGAATATGTCCTACCCTTCGAGGCGGAAGCCGGGTCTCACTCCTTGTACACCGTCTTTCAGGCACCATAATCCGTAATCAAGACACCATCTCGCCATATGACAGCATCCCCACAAACCATCACAATGCTTGGTACGGGCAACGCCCTCGTAACCCACTGTTTCAATACATGCTTTGTCCTCCAAAGCTGCGGAGGCTCCCGGCTGCTTGTCGACACGGGAGGAGGCAATGGCATACTCACTCAATTGGAGCGCGCCCATATCGACCGCGGCTCGCTTAGCCACCTCTTTATTACTCATGCTCACACCGACCACATCCTCGGTGCCATATGGCTCATACGCATCACCCTTCAACGACCCAATCCTCCGCAGCTGCACATCTACAGTCATCGAAGGGTACTCCGTCTGCTTCAGCTCTTCACAGAGGAGCTTCTGCCCAAGAAGCTGACTGACAAGATGGCAGACAGAATCCTACTACACGAACTAACCGACGGTGACACCTTCAACGTAGGCGACATCAGACTGCAATGCTTCGACATTCACTCCACCAAGGAAAAGCAGTTTGGCTTCAAGGCTTGGCTACCTGACGGACAATGTCTTGTATGCCTGGGCGACGAACCCTACAACGAGGCCAACCACAGCTATGCCGTGGGCGCCGACTGGCTGATGAGCGAGGCCTTCTGTCTGTATGCCGACAGGGATCGCTTCAAGCCTTACGAGAAACACCACAGTACAGCTCTCGACGCAGCACGACTGGCTCAGCAACTCGGAGCGCGCAACCTCATCCTCTACCACACTGAAGATCAGACCCTTACTACAAGGAAACAGAAGTACACCGAGGAGGCACAGCATGTCTACCAAGGACATGTCTTTGTGCCCGACGACTTAGAAGTCATTCATCTTTAGAGAAACAGTTATGAACACACCCACCCTCATCCTCCTGCTGCTCACCGCTTTAGAGCACCTTTACATCATGGTGCTGGAGACCATTGCCACCACATCAAAGAAGACCTCACGCACCTTTGGCATCAGCGTTGACGAGCTCCGCACTCACCACATCAACGTGCTGTTGAAGAACCAAGGCATCTACAATGGTCTTATCGCCTTGCTACTCATAACGGCAGCACTCACGCACAACCTGCTGTGGGGCCAGCTGCTCTTCGGCTATGTCATAGCAGCAGCCTTCTATGGCGGGCTGACCAGCGACCCCAAGATTATCCTTAAGCAAGGTGGGCTGGCCATCATCGGCCTGGCGGTGAGTCTCCTAAGCTAAGCCCGACAAGTAATATGCCACCCACTATGCAACGATACATCCGCAAGGCCACCCTGGCCGACCTCTTCACTGTGAAGACACTCATTGAGAGCGGGCGCCGCATCATGAAGGCCACAGGGAATCCTAACCAGTGGAACGACAATCGCCCCGCAGAATGGCAGCTGAGAGACGATATCGAGCACCAGCACAGCTATCTGCTCGTAGACCATGGGCAGGCCGTGGCTACCTGGGCACTTATTCCCGGACCCGACGTCACCTACCGGACGATCTACCACGGCCATTGGCTCGATGACACCCAGCCTTATTATGTGATACATCGTGTGGCCAGCCTCCCCGACGCACACGGAGTGATGCACGACCTTTTGGACTACTGCCTCAAGCTGACTTCCAACATCCGTATCGACACCCATCGCGACAACCACATCATGCAGCACTGCCTGAGCAAAGCCGGCTTCACCTACTGCGGCATCATCCTTCTGCTTGACGGTGACGAGCGGTTGGCCTATCAGAAAATCACAGCCCCTCGGCCTGCACTATAGTCCACATTGCAGACAGCTACAGCCTTCCGCAGGCTCCACAGCTGATTCCCGAACCCACGCCAAACAAAAAGGGAAGCAAAAACTTGCTACTCTCAGTAATTCATAGTAACTTTGGCCAACCGTAAATCAAGACTAGCCAATGGAAGTAAGGGACATTTTCGCCATGCGCAAGGAGGGCCGTTACGAGGAAGCCTACCAGGCCATTTCCCACATCTACGCT
>ONMG01000020.1 GCA_900318855.1 uncultured Prevotella sp. | reverse complement strand
CGTCCAGACTACGGTGGTCAAACCTCAGGCCGCCGCTTAAACTCCAGTTGCCCATCTTAAAATCGGACGTGGCGAACACACCAAAATCGAAAAGACGGTATTCCGGTATCAAGTATTCGGTGCCCAAGTTCTCTGAACGCTGAAACATACCGTTCACGCCCGAGGCCAGCGACCATGCTCCCCTATCACGCAATAAGTAGCGGGCATCGTACGACAAAGTGTGCAGACGGAAGGAGAGTCCCGGAGTATTGGGTTCAGCCACATCCTCGAACTCTTTCCGCTGGTTCTGCTGATAGGCCAGGATGAGCTTCAGAGAGCCCGGACCCACAAAAAACAGATTATCAAGCACCGCCTTATAGTGGTACACCTGCTGATAAGGCACACTACGGCCATAGGTTGTAAGGTCGTGATACGATGCCAGAACTTCCTCGGCCACACCATTGCTAAGAACGGTCTTCAGAAATCCGCCCGTGGCCTCGTCGCGCTCGCCCTCAGTCATACTGGGCGTGAGATGATAGGCACCCAACTTGAGATGACTGAAGCCCCAGCTGCCGCCGGACCCAAGCATGGTGCTGAAGGCCTGCTCACGGAACTGACTGCCAAGCACATATCCGTCTACAGGATTCTTATAGGCGTGGGCCAGCTTGCCCGAATAGCGCGTATCCCACACAAAGCCATGCTGATTGCCAGCGAAGTGGAGAGAATAGTCAGCAAGGCCATTGTTCGTCTGATATTCAGCCGACACATCACCCCGCATGTCGCCCTGCGCCATCATTGGAGCTCCATGAAGGATGACCACCCCTGCCATGGCATCGGACCCATACATGAGTGTGGCGGGACCCTTGAGGACCTCAGCACTGGCGACCGACTGCGCATCGACCTCGATGCCGTGCTCGTCGCCCCACTGCTGACCTTCCTGTCTTACTCCGTCGTCGATGGTCACCACGCGGTTATAACCGAGTCCACGAATGACAGGCTTTGAGATGCCACTGCCGGTGGTCACATGCGACACGCCTGGAAGATGGGCCAGCGCATCAATGATGTTGGTCGACGATAGACCACGTAACTCGGCCGGACTCATCACAACCTCGGGTACCGGCGAGTCCTTGCGCAAGGTCTGTCCGGCCACGCCTGTCACGACGACATCACCCAGAACCACATTGGCCTCCTTCATTAGGAAATCGGCTACCTGCGACTTCTGCAAGTCCACCTTTCGCGTAATGTTCTGATGACCGAGATACGACACTTGAACCGTAATCTCACGCATGGGGAGATTGTCTATACGATAACGGCCGTCGGCATCGGTAGTCGTCATCACCGACAGCTCGGGAATACTCACGATAACACCGATCAAAGCACCCTGATCGGCAGCATCCCTCACCACACCGGACAGAGATGCTTTGGGAGCCGACACATCATCGGCCCCTGCTGCGCATAGACAAACAGCCACGCACAGCATGAACAGAAATATCTTCTTCATTCTGATACATTATTCTATTAAACGTTAACTGAAAACCAACAATTAGAATAATGTATAGGGAGGTGCTCTCAACGCTACAACAGCAGCCCTGCGACAACACACCCTCCTGACAGCGCAAATGCCGACAATGAGCGTGAAATGCACAAATGCAACCACACTCAGAGCTGAGGGCGCAAGACTGGGAAGGCTGAGGAACTGACACAGCACACAGTGAGAGATGCTGGGCAGCGAACCCGTGAGATGACCATCGTGAGGAATATGATGAGCACATTCATAACAGGCCGTCTCAGCGGGCATGCTATAATGATGGACGTGGACGGAGGCCATAAGAAGCAGGGGCACGAAAACCGCTAACAGTATCCTTGCCGACCAACGTTGCTTTAGTCTGAGCCTTTCCGACATATTCCCTTATCCAAGTAGCTACGGAAGTTCTTGGGAGTTATCTAACAGTTAAGAAAATAAGCTATTAACAATGCAAAGGTAACAATTTCAACCGATACAGGAAAGAAATCGCCACTTTATTTTTACCTTCCGCGTTTCCACCTCTCATTGTGCCGGTAGTTGACAGGCCCAAAATGCCCACCCACAGTCACAATAACAGAGAAGCATTCACCAAGATATGGCACCAAGCCTCCCATAGAAGCCCGAATATCAAGCTTCAATAGGTATAAGAAGACACCATAAGACAGAAAGACTACTGAGGATAGGTGCGATTGGCATCAGTCATATGCTCCAGCACCTCGGTGAGGAATTTTCTTGCCTCCCAGCGTGCCATGGGAAGGTCGTGGAGCAGATAATTGCCACAATCCTTGGGCTGGGTACCGGGCACCTCACCCTCAAAGTCGGCAATAAAACGAAAGGTACGCCTCATGAGTTCCTCAATGTCGGCAGGCTCGTAATCGCCCTTCAGCAGCAGATAGTTGCCCGTGAGGCAGCCCATCGGCCCCCAATAGAGGATACGGTCCTTCCACTCAGCGTCATTACGGAGAAAGGTAGCCGCGAGGTGCTCTATGGTGTGCAGTGCGCCCGGATGAAGCACCGGCTCTCGGTTGGGCTCCTTCATGCGGATGTCGAAAGTGGTGACGACGGAGTTGCCAACGTTATCCTTGCGGCTCACGTAGATGCCGCGTTGCAGTTTGAGATGATTAATCGTAAAAGAAGGAATCTTATCCATATCAACTTAATAAATTACAAACGGTTACACCTTCTCTCAAGCACAGAGGAAGCATATCAAGAGAACAGTCGGTCAGCAACAAAAGGCAGTCAGTCCAAGGCGTCGAGCAAGGCTTTAGTCACCTTGAAAGAGCCTTCGGCAAGACGGTTCCAGAAGTCAAAATACTGTGAGGCTTTGGTATCCTTGAGAGGCACGTCGCTGATGATGCGGAACGAGAGGAAGGGCACCCGGTAGATGTAGCAGGTTTGCGCGATACTGCAGCTCTCCATGTCGACAGCAGCGGCATCGGGGAAATGAGCCAGGATGCTGCGCATCTTCTCCTTGGTGTCAACGAACCATTCTCCACTCACGATAAGGCCACTGCGTATCTTTACGTCAGTCTTCAGGGCCAGTGCCTTGGCCACCAGCTCCTTCGGCGAGGCATAACGGGCCGGCATACCCATGATTTGCCCATACTCGCACTCCTCGCCACAGTAGGCATCATGATAGGTGCATTGGCTGCTCACCACGACATCAGTGGGATTAAGATCGGTCTGGGCTCCTCCGGCACACCCCGAGGATACCACGAGGTCGGGCTGATAGCAGTCAATCATCTCGACAGCTCCCACGGCAGCATTCACCTTGCCAATGCCACATTTTTGCAGCACTACAGTGTTGGCACCCATCTCGCCCACCACAAAACCCTTGGTGTGGTGACGCTCCGTGCGACTGTTGTCAAGGAGTGAGCGCAACTGTTCGAACTCCTTATCCATAGCAACAATGATTCCTACTTTCATAAGTGATTGGTCCTAATTTTGCTGCAAAATTAGCAAAAAGTGGACAGACTGTCGCCCCGAGTGCTGATTATTTTGTATTTTTGCATCATCAAAACCATCATTCAGGGACAAGAAATGAAATCATTAAAGAAGTATTGGCTTGACATCGTAGCCGTAGTGATTTTCGTGGTCATCTCCTTTGCCTATTTCATGCCTGCCGACTTGGAGGGCCGCGTGCTCTACCACAACGACTCGGATGCAGGCAGGGGACTGGGCCGCGAGCAGAAGGAATATTATCAGCAAACTGGGGAGGTAACCCGATGGACCAACTCGGCCTTCAGTGGTATGCCCACCTACCAGATGTCGCCGTCGTATAAGAGCACCAGTATATTAAGTAAGGTGGTCGAAGCTTATCATCTTTGGCTCCCCGACTATGTATGGTATGTCTTTGCCTATCTGCTGGGCTTCTATATTCTCCTGCGGGCCTTTGACTTCAGGCAGGATTTGGCCATGCTCGGTTCCATCATCTGGGCCTTCTCCAGCTACTTCTTTATCATCATCGGTGCAGGACACCTTTGGAAGGTGATGGCGCTGGCCTATCTGCCTCCGATGATAGCGGGTGTAGTGCTTTGCTACCGCCAGCGCTATCTGTGGGGCTTCATCGTCACAGCTATCTTCTCAGCCTTCGAAGTGGAAGCCAACCATGTGCAGATGACCTATTATTACCTCTTCATCATTGCCTTCATGCTGTTGGCTTTCCTTATCGACGCACTGCGGAAGAAGGAAATGAAGCGATTCGCCAAAGCCACCCTTGTATGCCTGGCCGGTGCACTCATAGGCATCAGCATCAATCTCAGCAACCTCTACCACACCTGGGAGTACGGCAAGGAGAGTATGCGTGGGAAATCAGAACTCACCGAGAAAACCAAAGGAAACGAGGCCACAAGCGGACTCGACCGCGACTACATCACACAGTGGAGCTACGGCATGGGCGAGACCTGGACCCTGCTCGTCCCCAATGCCAAGGGCGGTGCCAACACCATACAACTCGGCTCACAAAAAAAAGCCATGGAGAAATGCGATCCGCAATACTCCCAATACGTCGGACAGTGGTACTCTTACTGGGGTGACCAGCCTTTCACAGCCGGACCTGTCTATGTGGGAGCCTTCGTACTGATGCTTTTCATCCTGAGCCTGTTCCTGGTGAAAGGACCTATGAAATGGTGCCTGCTCGCAGTGACCGTGCTCTCGATTCTCCTCTCATGGGGCCGCAACTTCATGCCCTTCACCGATTTCTTCATCGACCACATGCCGCTCTACTCAAAGTTCCGCACTGTGAGCTCCATACTGGTCATTGCCGAATTTACCATTCCACTTATGGCCATGCTGGGCTTGAAAGCCATCATAGACGACCGCACACTGCTCAACCGCAAACTCAAATACGTCTACATCAGCTTTGGCCTTACTGCCGGTTTCTGTCTTATCTTCGCTGTGATGCCGAATGCCTTCTTCGATTTCGTCACCGCCAACGACCAGGAACAGTTGAGCCATTATGTGCCCAAGGACATACTTCCCGTCTTCCTCGACAACATATCCAAGGTGCGCACGGCCATCTTCACGGCCGACTGCTGGCGCTCCTTCTTCATCATCGTAGTCGGCACGCTGCTGCTCCTGCTCTATAAGGCCAAGAAGCTCGGTGCCGTCTGGACTGTGGGCTGCATCACCCTGCTCTGCCTCATTGACATGTGGCAGGTGAACAAGCGCTATCTTAACGACGGAATGTTCGTGGAGAAGAGCGTGGGTACCAAGCCTATTGAGGCAACCCCCATCGACAAATACATCTTGCAGGACAAGAGCCTCGACTACCGTGTGCTCAACATGGCCGGTGACACCTTCAATGAGAACAACACCTCCTACTTCCATAAGAGCATCGGTGGCTACCATCCGGCCAAGCTCCACCGCTACAACGACCTAATCAACTTCTACATTGCGCCCGAGATGCAACGTCTCGCAGCTGTCATCCCCCAGGCCGGCTACAGCCTTGACGCACTGCCCGCCGACAGCATCATTCCCGTGCTCAATATGCTGAACACCAAATACATCATTATGACCGACGGCAAGCACATGTTCCCCATCGTCAATCATCAAGCCTACGGCAACGCTTGGATGGTGGACAAAGTGCAGTATGTCGAGAATGCCGATGCCGAGATTGCGGCTTTGGGCAAAGTGAGTCTCCGCCATACGGCCGTGGCCGACAAGAAGTTTAAGGAAGCATTGGGCGAAGCCTCACTGCAGGCTGGCAACTCAACAGTAACCCTCAACAAGTATGCGCCTAATCATCTGAGCTACACGGTGAACTCCGACAAGGGTGGCATCGTGGTATTCTCCGAGATATACTATCCTGAATGGACGGCTACCGTAGATGGTAAGCCACAGCCCTTAGGACGGGTCGACTACGTGCTGCGGGCTCTCAATGTGAAGCCCGGCAAACACGACATAGAACTCGACTTCCATCCTGCCTCCATCAAGACAACAGAAAGCATCGCCTACGTCTCCTATGTGGTGCTCGTCATCGCCATCGGCATCGGTTTATTCATGGAATGGAAGAGACGCAAAGAGCAAGAAGCTAAAGAAGTCACCGACAAGAAATGAAGAAGCTACTTTCACTCCCCCCCAACCTCGTAAGCTGCTTTCACGACATCACGGGGTATAGCAAGAAAGACTGGTTCTGCACAAACGATCCCATAGGACACAAGCTGGGCTCGGGCGGAGGCACCGCATGGCTACTGACGAAAGCCTGCGAAGCCGAGAGTGCACAATTCGAAGAATGGCTGCCGGCTGAGAAACGGCTGATTCTCCACGCCGGAGGTCAGAGCCGACGTCTGCCCGCATACGCCCCTTCGGGCAAGGTGCTCACACCGATCCCCGTTTTCCGCTGGGAGCGGGGACAGCGCTTGAAGCAGGATTTGCTCTCTCTTCAAGTGCCTTTCTATAAACATATCATGGACGCCGCGCCAAGCCAGCTCCACACCATGGTGGTGAGTGGCGACGTGCTTATCAGAGCCACCCAACCCCTACAACCGATCCCGGATGATGCCGACGTTGTGTGCTACGGGCTTTGGCTGGGACCGGAGATAGCGAAGGATCACGGAGTTTTCGTCTCCTCACGCAAGACGCCCGGAGAGCTCGATTGCATGCTACAAAAGCCATCCGTAGAAAAGCTCGGAGGGCTGACGGGGAATTACTTCTATCTCACAGACATCGGCATATGGCTGCTCAGCGACCGTGCTGTGAAACTACTTATGAAGCGGAGCATTGATGCTGGCGGTCACTTCCGCGAATACGACCTCTATGGGGAGTTCGGTTGCTGCCTGGGCAATCATCCTACACTCGAGGATAGTGAGCTGAAAGAGCTGAAGGTGGCGGTCCTGCCATTGCCGGGAGGCGAGTTCTATCACTTCGGCACATCACACGAACTGCTCTCTTCCAGTCTGGCGCTGCAGAACCTGGTATCCGACCAGCGGCAAATCATGCACCACTCCCGCAAGCCCCATCCCTCGATGTTTGTGCAGAATGCCATTGTAAAGGTGCCCCTCACCGAGGAAAACTGCAACCTGTGGATAGAAAACAGCTTCGTGGGTCAGCATTGGAAGCTCTCACACGAAAACATTATCACCGGTGTGCCTGAGAACGACTGGGTGCTGAATCTCGACCCCGGCCAGTGCATCGACATTATTCCACTCGGCACGTCGCGGTGGGTGGTTCGCCCTTATGGCTATTACGATAAATTTGCCGGGGCACTTCAGCAAGAACCGATGTTCCCGGTGGCCGACAACATGGAGGCGGCGGGACTGCTCCTCCGCTACATGCTGCATCAGGATTCCAGTGACGAAGCACGGCAGCTGTGGCAGCAGGCAGCGAAACTCAGCGCCGAGCAGATATCGGCACAAGCCAATCTTCGCAGGCTTACGGCACAGCGCCAAGCCTTCCGCAACCTCTGTTGGCCGGCATTGCAACGCAATCATGGACACAGCGTATTCTATCAGCTCGACCTGGAGGACGCTGCTCATGAGTTTTCCGAACAGCATATCTCAATCCCCATTCCGCCCCTCGACGACAGTCAACCTCTCATGATACGCATCCACGACAGGATGTTCAGGGCCGAAGTGGAACGCCTCAACGGAAAGAATGCTGATGACTGTGAGACTCAGGCTTTCGGGCTCCTTCGTGAAGGCATCATGCAGCACACTCTCCACAAAAAACAGCAACCACGCTGTTCGGTTTATACCGACCAAATCGTGTGGGGCAGAAGTCCCGTGCGCATCGATATAGCAGGCGGATGGACTGACACCCCTCCCTACTGTCTGATGGAAGGCGGGAGTGTGGTGAACCTCGCAGTGGAACTCAATGGCCAGCCACCTCTTCAGGCCTATGTTAAGCCCTGCAAGCAGCCGCATATCATCCTCCGCAGCATCGATCTCGGCGCCACAGAAGTCGTGGAGACTTATCAGCAACTGGCCGACTTCCGCCATGTGGGCAGTCCTTTTGCTATTCCCAAAGCAGCACTGGCCCTCGCCGGCTTCCATCCCGACTTTGCACAAGAGCAGTTCGACTCGCTCCACACTCAGCTGGATGACTTTGGATGTGGCATCGAACTCACGATGCTCTCTGCCATTCCTGCCGGAAGCGGGTTAGGCACAAGCAGTATCCTGGCAGCAACAGTATTAGGAGCCGTGAGCGACTTCTGTGGTCTGGCCTGGGACAAGGACGAGATTGGACAGCGCACACTTGTGCTGGAACAGATGCTCACCACAGGTGGTGGCTGGCAGGACCAGTTTGGCGGCATTCTGCATGGCGTTAAGCTCCTGCAGACGCAGCAAGGCTTCCTGCAGAGTCCCGTGGTGCGATGGCTACCCACAAGCATCTTCACCCAGCCCGATTTGAAGCCCTGCCACCTGCTCTATTATACAGGCATCACGCGCACGGCAAAGACAATCCTTGCCGAGATTGTAAGACGCATGTTCCTCAATGAGCACGATGAACTCGAACAACTCCGACAGATGAAGGCACTCACACACGATATGTACGAGGCCATACAACGCGAGGAGTTCGTCAAGGCGGGCACTCTCGTAAGGGAGAACTGGAAGCAGAACCAGGCTCTTGATGCCGGTACTAATCCACCTGAAGTCAAACAGATTACGAGTCTCATCGATGACCTCTGCTTAGGCTATAAGCTGCCCGGAGCCGGAGGAGGAGGATACCTCTACATGATTGCCAAAGACGAGGGAGCCGCTGCCCGTATCCGGCACATTCTCAACAACCACCCAGTCAACGACAAGGCTCGCTTTGTTGACATGAGTCTTAGCAGCACCGGTCTGCAGATAAGCCGAAGCTGACATTCCACCCTTAACGCTTCAGATGATGTTTACCTATAAATATCCCCACCCGGCCGTAACAGCCGACTGCGTAGTCTTTGCGGGAGAGCCCAACGACATGCGCATTCTGTTAGTCCGTCGGGGCCACGCTCCCTATAAAGACTGCTGGGCCCTTCCCGGAGGATTTATGAACATCGACGAAACCACCCAGGACGCTGCGTTGAGGGAGCTTGAGGAGGAGACCGGGCTCCGGCTTGAGGCAGTTAGTTCTGTAGGTGTCTTCGATGCCGTAGGCCGTGACCCCCGTGAGCGGGTTATCTCCGTGGCCTATACTGCTTGGCTTAAGCAAGCACCCCCAGTGAGTGGGAGCGATGATGCAACCGAGGCACAATGGGTGCCCCTGACGGAGGCACACCCTTTGGCCTTCGACCATGAGCAAATCATCGCCAATGCGCTTCACTGTGTCCACAGAACCTCCCCAAAGGATTAAAGCTACTGAGCCATGGAATTCTTCACGCATGTAGAGATACCTTTGGGAAAGTTTCAGCTTGAGCCGTGCCAACCCATGCTCTTTGTGGGCAGCTGCTTTGCCGATGAGATGGGAAAGCGCTTTAGCGATGAGCTCTTCCGTACCATGGTCAATCCCTTTGGAGTGATGTACAATCCAGCCAGCATCCTCCATACCGTCAGCCGCCTGGCCCAAGCCCACCAACTGCCCTTCCTTCCCTCCATGCCGGCCTGCGCCGTGATAACATTGGGCACAAATCACGTGTACATAGAGAAATCAACCGGAGAGATAGTTGACAACTGCCGGAAACGCCCACAGAACCTCTTTCGCGAAGAACAGCTCAGCGTCGACGAATGCTTCAGTTATCTCGCCTCCACAGTTAAGCTCTTGATAGAGGCTGCGCCACATATTCAAGTCATTGTCACGGTGAGTCCCATACGCTACCGCAAATACGGCTATCATGGCAGTCGGCTCTCCAAGGCTACTCTGCTTTTGGCTGCCAACCAGCTAACGCAAGCTTATCCCGCGCAAGTAGCCTACTTTCCCGCTTATGAAATTCTCAACGACGAGTTGCGCGACTATCGTTTCTACCGTCCCGACATGCTACATCCTTCGGAACAAGCTGTCGACTTCGTCTTCTCAGCCTTTTCCTCTGCCTATTTCGGCGATGCCATGCACCGTTTTCTTGATCGATGGCATCCCATAAGGAAGGCCCTTCAGCACCGTCCGCTACATCCCGAGTCGAGCGAATATCTATCCCTTCTCCAAACGACACAGCAGAGCCTCAGACAACTCAGAAAAGACTATCCACAGATGCCCGATATTACCGAGGGTTAAAGGTTACAGCTTTAGCCCATCACCGCATCAGGAGAAATCATACAGACACCACATCAACACAGTCCAAGAGGCACAAAGTACTGTAATCTAATTCCGCATCATTATGTATTGAGCCCTCAGACAGTAAGTTCCCTTAACATCTGCTCTTAATACCATAACTAAGACTTACGCACCATAAAGATTGTTAAGAATAAGGGCCACAGAATCCACCCTTTGGGGAATTATTGCTATCTTTGTACCGACACAAAAACTCAAAGCGTTGAGTTGGTTTCCTAACAGTGCCGTTGCAGAAAGGCGAAAAGCTTAGAGCATTAGGCCGTGAGATAAAGATTTCAAGTATAAGACATTTAGATTATAAGCATTAATAGATTATTGGTATGAAGATTAAATCAAGTTTGCTGGCTTTGGGCACAGCCCTAGTCTTAGCTTCCTGCAGCGGAGGCGGTGGTATGCCAAAGATGGGAGACGATGAATTCCCGGTAAAGACTGTAGAGGCAGGCAGTGCCTCGCTCTCTACGACCTACCCTGCCACAATCAAAGGTATTCAGGATGTTGACGTACGGCCGAAAGTATCAGGCTTCATCACCCGTGTACTGGTGCATGAGGGACAGCGTGTGGCCAAGGGGCAGCTGCTCTTCACTATTGACAGCGAGACCTATCGTGCCGCTGTCCGTCAGGCTGAGGCAGCCCTCAACACAGCACGTGCTCAAGCCAACACAGCTCGCCTAACCTATGAGAACAACAAGAAGCTCATGCAGCAGAAGATAATCGGGCAGTTTGAGCTTTCCTCCTCACTCAATTCCTACATGACGGCCAAGGCTAATGTGGCTCAGGCCCAGGCATCGCTGGTCTCAGCCCGCGAGACGCTGTCCTGGTGCAATGTGGTGAGTCCGGCAGCAGGCGTCGTAGGCAACCTGCCCTTCAAGGTAGGCGCCTTAGTGAGCGCTTCAAGTCAGCAGCCTCTGACCACCGTGTCCGACATCTCCACCGTTGAGGTGTTCTTCTCTATGAGCGAGGCTGACATCCTCGGCCTCTCAAAATCAGCCGGCAGTGTAGCCGAGGTCCTGCGCAAGATGCCCACTGTACAGCTTCAACTCGCCGACGGCACCCTCTATGCCCATCCGGGACGCGTAGTAAAGATGAGCGGTGTCATCGACGCTACTACAGGAGCCTACTCGCTGATAGCCCACTTCCCCAATCCCGAGCGACTGCTCAAGAGCGGTGGCGCCGGACAGATTGTGGTGCAGCACGACAACAGCAATGCTATTGTCATCCCGCAAGAAGTCACGTCACAAGTGCAGAACAAGTACTTCATCTACCTGGTCGGTAAAGACAACAAGGTGAAGTACACCGAGATTCAGGTTGACCCGCAGAACGACGGCACTCACTACATCGTCACCGGTGGACTTCACGTTGGCGACCGCTATGTTACCAAGGGCATCTCCAAGCTCACCGACGGCCAGGCCATAAAGCCCATCACTGAGGAACAATATGCCAAGAAGATTGCGGATGCCCAGAAGTTGGGTGCTGAGCAGTCGTCGGCAAAGGGCTTCGTAAAGGCCATGACTGGAAAATAATCTGCATAACAGGCAGGGGATTCACCGGAGTACCAATGCCCGTGGCATCCCCAGTCAAGACATCACAATAAGCAACAATTATGACATTTACCAATTTTATCAAACGCCCGGTGCTCTCCACCGTGATATCCATTCTGCTTGTGCTCCTGGGTATCATCGGACTGGCATCTCTGCCAATCGAGCAGTACCCGGATATAGCCCCGCCAACCATCATGGTGCAGGCCTCCTACCAAGGAGCTGACGCCGAGACGGTGATGAAGTCAGTCGCTGTGCCTTTGGAGGAGAGCATCAATGGTGTTGAGAACATGACCTACATGACCTCACAGACCACCAACGACGGTATGTGCATGATTACCGTGTACTTCAAGCAGGGGGCTGACCCGGATATGGCTGCCGTGAACGTGCAGAACCGCGTGTCGCAGGCTCAGGCACTGTTGCCGTCCGAGGTGACGCAGGTCGGTGTAACTGTCACCAAGCGACAAACCTCCAACGTCATCATGTACGCCGTCACCTCTGACGGACGCTACGACGGACAGTTCGTCACCAACTACAACAACATCAACATTGTTCCGCTCATCAAGCGTATCAACGGTGTGGGTGACGTGCAGAGCCCTTCGACAGCCAACTACTCCATGCGTATCTGGCTCAAGCCCGACAAGATGAAGGAGTATGGACTCATGCCGTCGGATATCGTCGGCGTGCTGGCTGAGCAGAATATCGAGGCCGCACCGGGTAAGTTCGGTGAGAACTCCAACGTAGCCTACGAGTACACACTGCGCTATAAAGGACGTCTGTCTGCACCCTTAGAGTACGACAACATCATCCTTACGAGTAAGACCACCGGTCAGACTCTCAAACTGAAGGATGTGGCCAAGATCGAGCTCAGCTCGCTGATGTACAACGTGAGCCTTATCAACGATGGCATCCCAGCATGTATGGGTATGGTGCAGCAGATTGCTGGCTCCAATGCCACGCAGATAGCCACCGATGTAAAAGCCGCCTTGGCTCAGCAGGAGAAAGTGATGCCTCCAGGCATGAAGATTATCACCATGTACGATGTGACCGACTTCCTCTTCGCTTCGATCCATGAGGTTATCATGACGCTGGTTATCACCCTCTTGCTGGTGTTCCTTGTGGTCTACATCTTCCTGCAGGACTTCCGCTCCACGCTCATTCCTATGATTGCCGTGCCAGTGGCTCTGATAGGTACTTTCTTCTTCCTTTGGATATTTGGCTTCACCATCAACCTGCTGACGCTCTCGGCTCTGCTTTTGGCCATTGCCATCGTGGTGGATGACGCCATCGTGGTCGTTGAGGCCGTGCACGCCAAGCTTGACCAGGGTTACAAGAGTTCGCTCGTGGCTGCTATCGACGCCATGAATGAGATTTCGAGCGCCATTATCTCCATCACTCTCGTCATGGCCGCCGTGTTCATCCCCGTATCCTTCATGGGGGGCACCAGCGGCACCTTCTACCGTGAGTTCGGTATCACCATGGCCGTGAGCATCGTCATCTCGGCTGTCAACGCCCTTACGCTCTCGCCAGCCCTTTGTGCAATGTTCCTGAAGCCCCACAAGGAAGAAGAGACCGAGGAGAACCGCACCTTCATCGCCCGCTTCCATGCCGGCTTCAACCGCGTCTTCGAGAAGACCACCAACAAGTATAAGAAAGGTGTGGAGCGTGCCATCAACAACCGCATCGTTACCGGAGCCATTGTTGTGGCTGGAATCGTTGCGCTCGTGGTGTTCATGAAGACAACCAAGACAGGACTGGTACCCGATGAGGACACTGGCACCATCTTCGTCACTATCTCGGCCAACCCTGGCACCTCGCAAGAGCGCACCAAGCAGATTGTGGATGAGGTTGACAAGATGCTGGCCAACAACCCCGCCATCCTGCACCGCAATGCTATCATCGGTTACAACTTCATTGCTGGTCAGGGTTCCGACCAGGCCACCTTCATCATTAAGCTGAAGTCCTTCGAGGAGCGCGCCGGCGGCCTCACCGACCGCATCAAGCGTGCTATCAAGGACGCCGATCCTATGGCGCTTGTCGTCAATCCCTATGAGCAGAACTCCGTGCTCGGCATGATTTACAAGCAAACCGCCTCCATCAAAGATGCCCAGATTCTGGCCTTTGGTCCGCCTATGATTCCTGGCTTCTCCGTGCAGAACGGTGTTACTATGACCATGCAGGACAAGACTGGTGGCGACCTCAACAAGTTCTACAATGTGACCAAGAGCTTCCTCGCCGAGCTCAACAAGCGCCCGGAGGTGCAGCAGGCCATGACCTCCTATAACCCGAACTATCCCCAGTACATGGTGGATGTCGACGTAGCCAAGACCAAGCAGGCCGGCATATCCCCAAAGGTGGTGCTCTCAGTGATGCAAGGCTACTACGGCGGACTCTACGCCTCCAACTTCAATGCCTACGGCAAGCTGTTCCGCGTCATGGTGCAGGGCGACGTGGCAAGCCGTATGACTCCTGAGGGCCTCTCGCGCATCTACGTGCGCACAGCCACGGGTGAGATGTCTCCCGTGAGCGAGTTCGTCAAGCTGCACAAGGTCTACGGTCCCTCCAACATCAACCGCTTCAATCTCTTCACCGCCATCAACGTGAGTGTGAACGCCAACACGGGCTACTCCTCCGGACAGGTGATGAAGGCCATCGAAGAAGTGGCCAAGGACAATCTGCCCGACGGCTACGGCTACGAATACTCCGGACTGAGCCGTTCGGAAGCTGAGTCGAGCAATTCCACAGCACTCATCTTCGTGCTCTGCCTCGTATTTGTCTACCTCATTCTGAGTGCACAGTACGAGAGCTACATTCTGCCCCTCTCGGTGCTGCTCTCGGTGCCCTTCGGACTGGCCGGCGCCTTCGCCTTCACCAATCTCTTCGGCCACAGCAACGACATCTACATGCAGATATCGCTCATCATGCTGATTGGTCTGCTCGCCAAGAATGCCATACTCATCGTGCAGTTCGCTCTTGAGCGCCGCGAGACCGGTATGGCCATCAGATACTCCGCTATCCTTGGAGCTGCAGCCCGTCTGCGCCCGATTCTAATGACCTCGCTGGCCATGGTTATCGGTCTGTTGCCTCTGATGTTTGCCTCCGGCGTGGGCAAGAACGGTAACCAAACCTTGGGAGCCGCAGCCGTAGGCGGTATGCTTATCGGAACCTTGATTCAGATCTTCGTGGTGCCCGCCCTCTTCTGCGTCTTCCAGTGGCTGCAGGAGAAGATTAAGCCCATGGTGTTCGAAGATGAAGAGAGCGAGGAAGCCGCTGCTGAACTACGCCAGTACGCACACGTCAGCCAGGCTCTCGACTATAAGAAACAATACGAGAACGAGGAATAAACTCCCCTGCCGCCCGGTCTGAACCGGTCGGGCGGCAGGACTTAAACAGGATTATAATGAAGAAGATATCTAAAATAGGTATGGCAGCCACGGCCGTGCTGGCCGCACTCTCAATGCAGAGTTGCAAAAGCCTCTACGGCAAATACGAGCGCCCCGCGGTGAACACATCGGGCCTCGTTCGCGACCCGCTGAAGGATGCCGACACGCTGGCCGTGACCGACACGACCAGCTTCGCCAACATTCCATGGCGCTCCGTGTTCACCGACCCTCAGCTGCAGGCACTCATCCAAAAGGGGCTCGACCACAATCCCAACCTGCTCAACGCAGCCCTCAATGTGGAGATTGCCGAGGCCCAACTCAAGGCAGCCAAACTGGCATTCCTGCCGTCACTGGCATTCTCTCCGCAAGGAGTCATCTCCTCATGGGACGGCAATAAGGCCACCAAAACCTACAGCCTGCCCATCGCGGCCAGTTGGAATATCGACCTCTTTGGCAACCTGCTCTCCAGCAAGCGTGCCGCCCAGGTGTCGCTCCTACAGTCGAAGGACTATCAAGTAGCCGTGCAGACGCAGCTTATCGCCAACATTGCCAACATGTACTACTCGCTCCTGATGCTCGACAAGCAGCACGCGCTCGTTGTCGACATGGAGCAGCTCAGCAAGGACACTTGGGACACCATGTCGAAGCTCATGGAGACCCGCGTGGGCTATCGTTCTACCTCCGTGCAGGCTGCCGAGTCGAACTACTATTCAGTACTCACGCAGAAAGCCGACATTGAGCGCCAAATCCGTGAAACCGAGAATTCGCTTTCACTGCTCGTCGGCGAGCAGGCTCAGGCCATTCCACGCGGCAAGCTCGAAGACCAGAATCTGCCGGCCAATTTCGCCACCGGCGTAGGCGTACAATTGCTCAACAACCGGGCCGACGTCCATTCTGCCGAGATGAATCTCGCAGCCTGCTTCTACAATGTGGAGACCGCACGCAGCCGCTTCTATCCCAACCTCAATATCAGTGGAACCGGTGCTTTCACCAACAGCGGCGGTGGACTGATAACCAATCCCGGAAAGTGGCTTCTCACCGCAGTGGGAGCCCTCACGCAGCCCATCTTCCAGAATGGAAAGCTCGTGGCCGGTCTGCGTGTTGCCGAGGCACAATATCAGCAAGCCTACAACAACTGGCAGAACGCCGTGCTCAAAGCTGGCAGCGAGGTGAGCAATGCGCTGGTGCTCTACAACCAGTCGGAGAAGAAGAGCCAGATTGAGGCCAAGCAGGTGGAAGTGCTCAAGAAGAATGTGGAGCAGACCCGTCAACTCTTCCAGGAGACGGGCAACCAGACCTATCTCGAAATCATCAGCGCTGAGAGCTCGCTCCTCAATGTGCAGCTCTCCAAGGTGGCCGACGACTTCTACAAGATGCAGGCTGTGGTTAACCTCTACTACGCACTCGGAGGCGGCGCCAAGTGAATGGGCTTCGGGGCCTCGCAAGGCCCCAGAAGGTCCACAACGTAAAACCAACCGTAATTAATTATCATTGCTATGAGTAGTAATATTAGTGACAGGGCGATGGTGTCGCCCAAGGCCAAAATAGGCGACGGCTGCGTAATCTATCCTTTTGCCTACGTTGAGGACGACGTGGTGATAGGCGACGACTGCATCATCTATCCCTTTGTGAGCATCCTCAACGGCACCCGTATGGGCAAGGGCAACAAGGTCCATCAGGGCGCTGTGCTTGCCGCCATTCCACAGGACTTCCACTTCACGGGTGAAGCGTCGGAACTCATTATTGGCGACTACAATACCTTCCGCGAGAATGTCATCGTCAACCGTGCCACGCACAAGGACGGACAGACCGTCATCGGCAGTTACAACTTCCTTATGGAGGGCGCTCATATCTCTCACGACACCAAGGTGGGCGATCACGATGTTTTCGGCTATGGCACCAAGATTGCAGGCGACTGTGAGATTGGCAACGGTGTCATCTTCTCGTCGGGGGTCATCGAGAACAGCCACACTCGCGTGGGCGACCTCGCCATGCTCCAGGCCGGAACCACCTTCAGCAAGGATGTGCCGCCATTCATCATCGCCGGTGGAACGCCCGTGGAATACGGTGGTCCCAATAATACGATGATGGCAGCCTGGAAGATTGACGAAAAGGTGCAGAAGCACGTGGCCAATGCCTACCGACTGGTGTTCCACGGACAGAACAGCCTCTTCGACTCCGTCATCCAGGTGGAAGAGCAGGTGCCCGACGGCCCCGAGGTGCGCCGCATCGTGAGTTTTATCAAAGCCACCAAAGTGGGTGTCATCACCAAGAAATAAGACACCGGCTGTCCGCCCTTAATGCGGCAGCCTTCATCAGGCGCGCGGCTTGCTTTCCGGCTCAAGCTCTCTGACCAAGAGATGCTGAACATCCGGAAAGTGGGTCGCGCGCCACGTTTTTCAATAGGAGGCCGTGCAGGGAATACCGACGGCTATCACGCGGTCACGAATAGCGTTGAGCTCCGCTGGTGTGGCCTTACGTAGATTCTTGTCAGGCGTCTCGCGGTCTATAGTGTAAATCATCACCTCTCTGGGAGCAATCTCCTTCACCGCCTCCAGCCAGGGCCCTACGAAATCCTCCCCGGTGTTGTCCACGGACTGAGGCGTAGCCCCCTCAGTGAATCCCTTCATAAAGATGGTCTGGATGATGACATGACCCTCGAAAAGTTTCATTTGGCTGATGATGTCAGCAATGCGATAGAAAGGCTGCTGTGGACGGTCCACCCTGCTTACATAGCCGGAATCGACGGTGTCAAGCTTCAGAATATTGTTGTCCACCTTCAAGAGAGCCTGGCGAACCGCCTCCTTATAAATAAAGGTGGAATTGCTCAGCACACTGATTTTAGCCTCAGGACAGAGGGCATCGCGCAGCCGCACGGTGTCGTCGATGATGCCCGGGAAATCGGGATGTCCCGTGGGTTCGCCATTGCCGGCAAAGGTCAGCACGTCGGGGTGCTGCCCCTGCTGGTGCATCAGCCTCAACTGCTTTTCCAGCGCCGCAGCCACCTCCGCGCGCGTAGGGCGTGACTGTGTGGGCCGGCGATCCTTATTGTAGCCACACTCACAATAGATACAGTCGAACGTACACACCTTACCGTCGGCAGGCATAAGGTTGATACCTAACGAGAGTCCGAGCCGGCGGCTGTGCACCGGCCCGTAGATGGGTGAAGGGTAGATAACAGTACTCATAATGCTATACGATTTATTACTACTGACAAAAGTAGCCAAAAAAGCTGAGAGCACTCCCTTTGCAGCCCAAAATCTTTCACCTTTCTCGCTTTCCCTGCTTATTTCCCTTGCTCTTCAAAATAGGGTTCTGATCCTATCTCGGTCACCTCACGGCCCTCCGGGAAACGCTCTGTCCATCAGTGCCCACCCTACCCTCCATGGTACACCGAAGCAGGCAGTCAGACTGAATCCGTTACACTTCCGCAACACTCTTTAAGGTATTTATAAAAAGTGGAGCCAACCTTTGGTAATAAGTGAAATAATGCTTAACTTTGCAACCATCAGAGCGGAATACTGACTCTTCCACCTGAAAAGAACGTGAATGTGCCACCTTTTTTCCACCTCTGATGAAGTTACCCCCCAACAATTTCTTGACCGTAGAGCGCCCTTCCGGAAGGTTCCGAGTTCCACCTTCAGAACGCTAAGTCCGCTTCTTGACGGTCACAGGTGCCCGACTCTTACTATTATTCATTTAAACAAATAACTAACAAATGGAAAAGAGAACATTACTATCATCCAGTAATCGTGGCTTGGTAGGCGCTGCCGCCTTGTCAGTGCTTACTCTCCTTTCTCCGTCGTTTGCTCTTGCCTCACAGACATCTGGCAAGACCGTTGAAGCTGTCCAACAGGAAGACAACAAGGTCAGCGGTACGGTGAAGGACAGCAACGGAGAACCCGTAGTCGGAGCCTCAGTCAGGATTTTAGGCTCCTCCACCGGCGTCATCAGCGATGCCCAAGGCAACTTCACCGTCAACGTGCCTCGTGGAGCCATGCTCGAGATTTCGGCCATCGGCTTCAAGACGCAGAAGGTAGCAGCCAATAAGAAAGTCATCGACGTGGTGCTGAGCGACGACAACCTCATGCTCGACGAGGTAGTAGCCATTGGCTACGGACAGGCCAAGAAGGGTGACCTCTCGGCCGCCGTGTCAACTGTGGCCGACGTCGACAAGCTGCAGAAGCGCCCGGTGAGCAGCGTGAGCCAGATGCTGCAGGGACAGGTGCCGGGAGTGTCGGTAGTGGCCAACGGCGGTCATCCCGGCTCAGAACCCACCATCACCATCCGCGGTATGGGTTCGCCCAACGGTGAGGCACCGCTCTATGTGGTCGACGGTGTACCCGGTGCACCCTTCAACATGAGTGATGTCACCAATATCACCGTGCTCAAGGACGCAGCCTCGGCCGCCATCTACGGAGCCTATGCCGGCTCGGCCGGTGTCATCCTGGTCACCACGAAGCAGGCCGCCGCAGGCAAGCCGTCAGTGGAATACAACGGCGTCTTCGGTGTCTCCACCTCACAGAATCTCCCTCAGTCGCTCTCTTGGGAGGACGAGATGAAGGTGCGTAAATACTCCTACGAGGAGGCCGGCGGCACGCTGCCCGAACACTGGAACACGCTCAACAGCGATCCCGTCTACGGCAAGACCAACACCAACTGGATTGACCAGGTGTTCCGCTCGGCAGCCTTCAACCGCCACAACATTGCTGTTTCGGGCGGCAATGAGGACTTCGCCAACCGCCTCTCGCTCGAGCTCAACGACGCCGACGGCACCCTGGTGAACACCTACAACCGTCAGGTCACCATCCGTCTCAACTCCATGTGGCAGCTCAACAAATACATACGCCTTCGTGAGGACCTGAGCTGGCAGGACGTCAAGACACGCGACGTCAACACCACCAGTGCCGAGTCGGGTATCATCACCTCAGCCTTGATGTTCCCCCGCAACGTCTTCCCTTATGAGGCCGACGGCAGCTACATGGGCACGGTGCCTGCCTCCTACGGCGCTGCCTATGCCGACATCCACGGCGATGCCATCAACCCCCTCCGCCTCCTGAAGGCTCCCTACGACAACAACCACCGCTCCACGGTCACCACGTCGACCTTCCTCGACATCCTCCAGCCGGTGCGCGGTCTCAACTTCACCAGCCGCTTCACCTGGAAGCAGACCAACTATATGGACCGCTACTGGAACACTAAGCGCACCGAAGCCGGCAAACCCAGCGATGTCAACACGCTGGAGTATCAAAACTACCGCGAGCCCCAATGGGATTGGGAGAACACCCTCACTTATGACCGCATCTTCGGCCGCCACACCCTGGGACTGATGGCTTCCACTACTTCGAGCCAGTACCAGTACCGCTATCTCGACGTCAGTGGCCATGGTTTCGACACCGAGACCGGCTCGATGTTCTACTTTGCCAATGCCTCCACTATCGTCACCCCCAGCGACACCTATTATAAGGACCGCAACGTATCGTTCGTCGGACGTGCCGCCTACAGCTACGCCGACCGCTACTTCCTCACAGCCTCCATCCGCCGCGACTATGCCAGCCGTCTGCCCGAAGGCCACAAGCACGGCGACTTCCCCTCAGTGACCGCAGCCTGGAAGATCACCTCCGAGCCCTGGTTCAAGAAGAACAATGTGCTCAGCCTGTTGAAGCTCCGCGCCAGCTGGGGTAAGATTGGCAACCTGGGCTCCATCGGCTATGGCTACGGTCTGGCCACCCTCTCCAGCCGCTACATCGGCAGCGGCGACGTTGGCGGTCAGGTGGGCAAGAACACCCCGATAGCCTATGGCACCTATCTGGCTGAGGCTTTCAACGACCATCTCACCTGGGAGACTTCCGAGCAGTGGGACCTCGGTCTCGACGCTGCCTTCCTCAACAACCGGCTGAGCCTCACCTTCGACTACTTCGACAAGACCACCAGTGACCTCATCAAGAAGCAGACCACCGACTGGCCCGCCATGATTGGCATTGGCGCACCCTATGTGAACGACGGCGAGGTGAACAACCGAGGCGTGGAGGTCTCCCTCATGTGGCGCGACAAGCTGAACAAGAACTTCAGCTACTATCTCGGCGGCAACCTCGCCACCCTGCGCAACCGTCTCACCAACATCGGCGCTGCCAACCCCGACGGCAGCAAGCCTGTGGAGGCACTCGACGACAACTATAAGACGACGCTCTACCCCTACCGCAACGCTGAGGGCCAGCCCCTCTACTCCTACTACCTCATCCGCACCGACGGTGTTTTCAAGACCGACGCCGATGCAGCAGCCTACGTCGACAAGAACGGCAACCGCATACAGCCCAACGCCAAGGCCGGTGACCTGAAGTTCGTCG
>ONMG01000174.1 GCA_900318855.1 uncultured Prevotella sp. | reverse complement strand
TTCCGTACAGAGGATGCAAGAGTGAAGTTAATTTCTCTTTATCCGAAGTTATGAGTATAAAAGAAAAAATGATCAGGACACTACACGAGGGGCATACCGACTCTATCTCATCCGACACTTCAATCTTCATATCCCTACTACTATTGGCTGCGGCACTCACCGCAGCGCGTTCTTTGTGCGGACAAAGGTAACAACAATCCGGGAGACAGCCGAAAAAAGAGTCTACTTTCTTCGGCCTTTATCAGATTAATTTCTTATTTTTGCATCCTTGACTCCAGGGCCCTCCCTGCCATACATCACGGTGAGGGAAGTGGCACCTTAGCTACAAAAGGACTATGAACAAGATTGAAGAGATGCAACAGCTGATTGATCAGCTCAATCAGGCCTCAGACGCCTACTATAACGGGCGGGCAGAGGTGATGACCGACTACGAATGGGATGCACGCTTCGACCGTCTGAAGCAACTCGAAGCCGAGACGGGAGAGGTGCTGCCGGACAGTCCCACCAGCAAGGTCTCGGAAGACAATATTGCGGGTCAGAAGGAGGCGCACGAATATCCCGCACTCTCGCTGGCCAAGACCAAGAAGGTGACCGACCTGGCCAAATGGGCCGAGATGCGACCGATATGGCTGAGCTGGAAGCTGGACGGCCTCACCCTTGTGGTGACCTACGACAAAGGGCGGCTCTCCAAGGTAGTGACGCGCGGCAACGGTCATATAGGCACCAATATCACTCACTTGACACCGGCCATTGAAGGAATACCTCAAACCATCAAGTACGAAGGTCATGTGGTGATACGTGGCGAGGCCGTCATTTCGTATGCCGACTTCGAGCGCTTCAACATGGAGTCGGACGAGGAATATGCCAATCCCCGCAATCTGGCCTCGGGCTCACTCACGCTGAAGGATGTCGACGAGGTGAGACAGCGCCATATCCATTGGATTCCGTTCACACTGGTCCACACGGATGACGACATCAACTCCTGGGGCCGAAGGATGGAATGGCTGCAAGAGATGGGTCTTCAGACGGTGGAGCACGAATACATAGAACAACCAACAACAGCACATCTGCAGGACGTCATTGACAAGTGGACGGAGAAGGTGACCAACGGGGAGAACCCCTACCCCGTCGACGGCCTTGTCATCACTTACGACGATACCGCCTATGCCGCCACCGGCTCCATCACCGGGCACCATGCCACGAGGGCAGGATTCGCCTTCAAATGGCAGGACGAGAGCGCCCAGACCTCACTCGACCACATCGAATGGTCGTGTGCAGCATCCACCATCTCTCCCGTTGCCGTGTTCCAGCCCGTGGAGCTCGAGGGCACCACCGTGAAGCGGGCCTCGCTCTGCAACATCAGCGAATGCCGACGTCTCGGCATCGGCGACAAGGGTACGGTGCTGGAGGTCATCAAGGCCAATAAGATTATACCCAAAGTGATAAAGGTGGAACGCGCCGAGGGCACATTCACGGTGCCCGACAAGTGCCCGGTCTGCCAGGCACCCACCATAATCCGGCAAAGCCCCGCCAGCGGAACGCTCACGCTCCATTGCACGAACCCCGACTGTCCGGCCAAGCAACTCAAGAAATTCGCACGCTTTGTCTCTAAGGAAGGCCTCGACATCGACGGCATTTCAGAGCAAACGCTCGCCAAGTTCATCAACTTAGGTTGGATAACCGACTTTGCCGACATCTTCTCGTTGGGTGCTCACGCCACAGAACTCTCCTCTATGGAAGGCTTCGGGCGCAAATCAGTGACGAACCTCCTTCAGTCGGTGGAGCGCTCACGCCAGACCGACGCCCGTCATCTGCTCTACGCACTGTGCATCCCTCTCTGCGGTGTCGATGTGTGCAAACGCCTGCTTAATCACTACCCCATCGGCGACTTGATCGAGGTAGCTTCTACAACCGACAACCCTGCCCACTTCGCCATTCTTCCGGGCATTGGTCCAGAGAAGTCGGCCCAAGTGGTGAAATGGTTCCACGACACCCGTAACAAGGATGTCGCCGACCGCCTGCTCAACATCCTGCACATCAGCCAGGAATCGGCCCAGGCCTCTGGGGATTCCTGTCAGGGTCTCACCTTTGTAATCACGGGCGACGTCCACCATTACAAGAACCGCAATGAGCTGAAAGCCTACATCGAGTCACAGGGCGGCAAGGTGACAGGCAGCGTCAGTAAGTCGACAAGCTATCTTATCAACAACGATATACAGTCAACGTCAGGCAAGAACCGTAAGGCCCAGGAGCTGCAGATTCCCATCATCTCGGAGGATGAGTTCGTCAGCCGATTCGCAAAAGAGGCCCAGTGAGAAGAGGCGCAGTGACCTCCCGGCAAAAGATAGCAAATGGCATCAAAAAGCACCTCCAGCTTATAAAGATTTATAAATTCACGCTTGATTCTTAGGGATTGCAGGAAGTATTTAGTAACTTTGCATGCCATATAAGTATTAAATTCATCATATTATGTTCACAAGAGATACCTACATAAGGCGCCGTGCCGAGCTCAAGAAGCTAGTGAAGAGTGGCGTCATCATCTTGTTTGGCAACAATGAATCGCCGTGTAACTTCCCCAACAACGGTTACTACCCCTTCCGGCAGGATTCCTCATTCCTGTATTACTTTGGCCTTAACCGTGATGGTCTTGTGGGAGTTATCGACATTGATAACGACAGCGAGACACTGGTCGGCGACGACATCAGTCTCGACGACATCGTATGGTACGGCTCAGTCGACAGTGTTGCCGACATGGCCAACCAAGCCGGCGTAGCACTTTCGGCACCCATGAAAGCCCTTCAGGGCATCTGCAACGATGCCTTGTCGAAGAAGCGCACCATCCATTTCCTGCCTCCTTACCGGGCCGACATCGCTCTCCAGGTGTACGACCTCCTGGGCATTCATCCCAGCCAGCAGAAGGAGGCAGCCTCCATGCCGCTCATCCGCGCCATTGTGAAGATGCGTTCCGCAAAGGAGCCGCAGGAGATTGAGGAACTCGAGAGAGCAGCCGTCATCGGATACAGAATGCACACCACAGCCATGCGGCTCACCCGTCCCGGCGTCACAGAGAAATACATTGGCGGTCAGGTGGACGGAGTTGCCAACAGCTATGGTGCCATGGTGAGCTTCCCCACTATCTTCTCCCAGCATGGAGAAATCATGCACGGCAATCCCTCCATGCGCGAACTGGAGGACGGAAGACTCGTGCTCTGTGATGCCGGTGCCGAGACAGTAAACAATTATTGCTCCGACAATACCCGCACCTATCCGGTGAACGGAACATTCACCCAGCGGCAGCTTGATGTCTACACCGTCGTCGAAGAGTGCCACGACATGGTGCTACAGTTGGCGAAGCCGGGTGTGAAGTATGCCGATGTCCACTTTGCCGTGTGCCGCCATATCTTCGACCGCATGAAGGAACTCGGGCTTGCAAAAGGCGACACCGAAGAGGCGGTGAGAGCCGGAGCCCACGCCATGTTCCTTCCTCACGGTTTGGGCCACATGATGGGTATGGATGTCCATGACATGGAGAATCTTGACCAAATCAATGTAGGGTTCGATGAAGAGACACGGCCGAATCTTGAACAGTTCGGCACCAATTGCCTGCGCATGGGCCGTCGGCTCGAAGAGGGATTTGTGGTGACCGACGAACCGGGCATCTACTTCATCCCTGCCCTCATCGATGACTGGCGCGCCAAAGGCCACTGCAAGGACTTCCTCAACTTCGATAAACTCGACACCTTTAAGGACTTTGGCGGAATTCGCATCGAGGACGATGTGCTGGTCACCAAAGAAGGATGCCGCTTCATTGGTCAAGACATCATCCCCTACCACCCCAAGGATGTGGAAGCCTACATGGCGGCCGCACGGGCGGAAGCAAACTAAAATCTACATCAATACATATAATTACAACAAACAGAATGAAGAAAATACTGATGATTGTAGCGCTTGTCCTCATCTCCGCAGGGGCAAGCGCCAAGGGGAAAAAAGCAAACCCCAACAAGCCTGTCTTCACCACTATCAAGGAGAATCCCATCACCAGCGTGAAGAATCAGAGCCGTAGCGGCACCTGCTGGGACTACTCCACACTGAGCTTCTTTGAGTCTGAAATCCTCAAAGCTACAGGCAAGACCTATGACCTCTGCGAGAGCTATGTGTGCAACAAGACCTACCGCGACCGCGCCGTCCAGGTGGTGCGCCTGCATGGCGACTGCCAGTTTGCTGAAGGCGGCAGCGCATACGACCCTCTCTACTGCATTGAGAACTACGGTATTGTGCCTGAGACGGCTATGCCCGCTCCCGGCACACTCTATGGCGACTCACTCAACAACTTCGGAGAGTTCTTCAGTCTGCTCACTCCCTATGTGAAAGCAGTCGCCACGAGCAACTCCAAGAAGCTGTCTACTCAGTGGCTTGTTGGCCTGCAGGGAATCCTCGACGCCTATTTGGGCAAATGCCCGGAATCCTTCACCTATGAAGGACAGACCTATACTCCGAAGTCGTTTGCTTCCAGCCTGGGCTTGAACTGGGACGACTACGTGAGCTTTACCAGCTACACACACCATCCCTTCTGGAAGGCCTTCGCAGTGGAAGTGCAGGATAACTGGCGCAACCCACTGAGCTGGAACGTGCCTATCGACGACCTCAGCCGCATCATCGACAATGCCATCATGAACGGCTATACCGTTGCCTGGGGCGGCGACGTGTCGGAAGATGGATTCACGCGCAAGGGCCTTGCCTATGCCATCGATACCAAGAAGGTGGAGCGCGTCAGTGGTTCCGACATGGACCGCTGGCTGAAACTGCCCAGAGAGAAGCGTATCAGCATCATCGACTCGTTGGGATGTAAGGTGCCTGAGGTGACACCGACACAGAAACTCCGTCAAGAGCGCTTCGACAACTGGCAGCTCACCGACGACCATGGCATGCTGATCTTCGGCATTGCTAAGGACCAGAACGGTAAGGAATACTATATGGTGAAGAACTCTTGGGGTGAAACCGGCGACTATAAGGGCATTTGGTATATGACAAAGAACTTCATCGTAGCCAATACAATGGACTTCATGGTGAACAAGAACGCCGTGCCTAAGGACATTCGCAAGAAGTTGGGCATTTAAGCCCTTCCTTCTACCTATTATAATATGCCCCCATAGAGCAGTCTTTTGCGCTATGGGGGCATTGCTTTATCCCAAATCGGTCATTAGGATTTCTCTATGTCGTACGGCAAAGAGAAATCCTTTAATTTTTCCCATATAGATAAGAATGATTG
>ONMG01000128.1 GCA_900318855.1 uncultured Prevotella sp. | reverse complement strand
AGGCTGATGTTACCAGCTGGGTCCTTCAGTACACCACTTGATGTTAAATCCTTCTTGTCGGATACATGCAGGGTGAGTGGCAACTGATTATGCCGCCAAAGCGACGACCATCCTTGCTCAAAGCCGACCTCTCCTGTATACGTCACGCCTGCGATGAGACTGCCCGTGGAGGGCGAAATCGTTACGTTTTGTCCTGAAACGACCGTGCTGTAAAGCAAAGCCAAACATACCCACACGAGAGCGGATCAGCGTGACTGTAGCAGCTTAGGGCTATGGTCATTTCCGTTAAGATGTTTCTTCAATGTTCCCATTTTGTTAAGTTGATTATAGTTGATTATTTTCCTTATTATTCTGTATTAAGATGTCTCATGAGGTTGTTGCCCATTATCTTTATTAAAGTTGAAAAACCGTGGGTATTACCCGGAATGCAAAGTTAGGAATAACCCAACGAAAGTACGAAAAAAGGATTGGTTCAAAATGATGCAAAGACTCAATAATCAGGTGCAAAATAGTACAAAACGCATACATAACCGAGCAATATACTCAATTATTCGGCTAATATTGATTATACACTCCACAGGAAGAGAGTCGGCGCATCCATACCCACTCCGACAGTTCTGAGCACAGGGAAGCCACGAATATCAAAATTTGCAGCCAATAGGACAAAAATTAAGGTAGACGATGGAAGCAGTAAGTCTAATGCTCCTTCACCCCGCCACGCCGGACCCGCTCCAGGGAGTATGCCGCAGTGGATTGCGAACATCAAAATCAGTCAGCACCATCGCGGTTATTAGGAACCACCCTCCTTAAAAAAGAGGTGCAAAGCCGAAAAAAGAAGGTGCAAAATGGTGCAAAAAAGGAGAATAATCCCTACCTTTGCGCCATGCAAACGCAAACCCGACAGCATAACGCCCTCAGAGCATTCATCAATAGCCGAGCTTCAGGAGCTATTGAGCAGATGCGCCTCATCGTCTATTTGGTGATATCGACGATGGCCATTGTGGGCATGCCTTTCCACTTTTTCTTCAACTGGATTGGCAACAACGACATAATATTGCAGGGCATCTCGGCCACCATCTGGCTGTCGGTCATCCTCATCCTCTCACTTTACATCCTGAGGAAGATGTCGCTGGAAACAGCCTACCTCGCAGCAGTAACCTCAGTCCAAGTGCTGACCAGTGTTCGCATCGTCTACCTCGCTGCCACAGCAACAGCGGCCCAGCTGCCCCTGTACAAGGAGCTCATACTCATCAACGAAGTGATGACATTCATCAACTTCATCAACGCTTGTCTGGGCATGCTGCGCAATGGCCCCACCTATGTGCTCGTTCTCTCACTGGCCTCCTGGTTTCTGGGCTATAACCTCAATCCCCAAGCCTTGGCGTCGCGGTTTGCCTTCATCTTCGCCATCATCATGATTCTGCTGTGGGTCAACGCCGTGGCCATGCGCATCTTCATCAGTGACATCTCGCAGAAGATTGACGACTATAAGCAGGTGGAACACTCCATCCTCGACATCCTCAACATGAGCCGGATGGAAATCTCCTCGCTCGTGAAACTCTGCCGACAGGCCAAAGACAACAAGGAGCTCGATGCGCGATTGACAAGCAGTCTCTCGGAGCAAACACGCAGCAACCTCATCGACCTCAGTGAGTATCTTTGCAATGAGAAGCGCGACAGGCAGACGAACATCCGCGAACTGTTGCCACAGCTCTCACCCACTGAAGCCGAAGTGTGCCGACTCATTCTCAAGGGACTCACACTGAAGGAAATCGCTATAGCGCTCGGCAAGAGTGTGAACAACATTGGAACCGTGAGAGGAAACATCAGAAAGAAACTGCAACTGAGCACGGGTGAGGAACTGCGCGAGACGCTGATGCAACGACTGGAAGAGAGCGCCACTCAGCAATCTAACTCAACGTACTCTCTCGGCCATGGGGGGGGTACAGAGTATAAGGGAGGCTAAGCCCAGTCTTCAAAGACAGAATAAGCATGTAAATATCTGACAGCAATGGTAGAACAGAAGGACAATACGACTACATCAAGCAAGCTGCGGACAGCCATAGCGCGGCCCGTCCATGCTTTGCTGGGCCAACAAGCCGACAGCATCGTTCATCTGATGCGCTCGGGCACCTTCTACACCCTTTGCTGCACCACCCTCATTGCGCTGCCCTTCCATTTTCTGACAGGGTGGATTGGGAGCGTCCAGCCCATACATCGACTCATCTCGCTGGGCGTCTGGCTGAACTGCGCCATCCTGCTCTCGCTCTTCATCGCAAGGAAAATCAGCCTCAAGAAAGCTTTCACCCTGCTGGTCATCATCACACAAATCTTCGAGAGCTGCGGCATCGTCATCATCAGTCTCACCTTCACTCCCGCAACCCACAATATCTGCTCCGACAATCTCCTTATCAATGAGATCGACTCACTGGCACTGTTCTTCTTCAGTTGCATGGGACTGGCTCGCAAGGCTTCCACCATCATCCTCGGCATCTTCCTTGTCTCCGTTGCCATTGCCTATTCCATTGCTCCCACCCTGGTGGGCACCCAGTTCCTGACAATTTTCATCTATGTGATGGTCGTATTGTGGCTCTACTCCATCACCATCCACATTTGGTTCAGCAGCTCATCGCGCGAAATCACCGACTACCAACATTGGCAGCAATCCATTCTGAGCCTGCTCCATATCAATAAGGTAGAGTTGCTCACCATAATACAGCTCTGTCGCCAATCCATCCGCGACACCTCGACCGCTCCATCCCAGCTCAACAACCTCACGAAGTCAACCCGTGAAAGTCTTATCCGGTTAGGGCTCTATCTCTCAGCGCAGCAGAAGACTCACTTAGAGGATTTACACTCGGTCTTTCCCAGTCTGTCCCCCATGGAGCTGGAAGTCTGCCACCTGGTGGTTAAGGGACTGTCGATGAAAGAGATTGCTACGGCCACCCACCGCAGCCTGAGCAACATCGGAACGGTGCGCGGCAACATCCGCAAGAAACTGGCACTCCCCGGCGACGCCGACCTCCGGCAGTATCTGCAGAAGAAGATTAAGAGCACCTGAAGGAGGTTAAGCCATGCCCCGGTCGCTCATCATTTCCCTCATACATTAACAAGCCTTAACAGGCATTATCCCTCACATCCTATAACTTTTGCCTATATTTGCCACGGCCGAGAGAAGGTCATCCTTGACAGTCCCAGTTCACGGATTCTGAGACTTCACACCATAATCCGACGGCCACAATCACGTAAGGAGTAAAGAAACGAAATGAAACGATTCCACATCCCCCATATATCCGCACGGAAGCTCCGTTTTCTCGGGCTTCCTCTTGTCTACACCGGTGTATTCGAACTGACCGTTTGCTACATTGGCGGGTGGACTGACAAAAACAGCCTGCTACTCTTAGGATGGTTCCTAATCGTAGCAGGCAGTATCGGTTATGTGCTGCTCACAAAGGCTGCGAGCAAATACTGAGCCGCTTATTCCTCTTCAGGAGTGATGAGCTTGTAGCCCTTGCCGTGGATATTGATAATCTCTATTTGGTCGTCATCCTTCAGATGCTTGCGCAGCTTCGTGATGTAGACGTCCATCGAGCGGGCGTTGAAGTAGTTGTCGTCAATCCAAATCGTCTTCAGGGCAAAGTCGCGCTGCAGGATCTCGTTACGATGTGAGCAGAGCAGTGCCAGAAGCTCGTTCTCCTTGGTTGTGAGCTTTGTCTGCTTATCGCCAATGGTGAGCAGCTGCTTCTGTGTATCAAAGGTGAAGCGGCCGATATGATAGAGTGTCGACTCCTTATTCTTCTTTCCACGAACGCGGCGCAAGATAGCCTCGATGCGAAGCACCAGCTCCTCCATGGAGAAAGGCTTGGTGATATAGTCGTCAGCTCCAATCTTGAAACCTTCCAGGATATCCTCCTTCAGGGCCTTAGCCGTGAGGAAGATGATCGGCATCTCGGCATTGGCCTGCCGAATCTCCTGCGCGAGCGTGAAACCGTCCTTCTTGGGCATCATCACATCGAGCACGCAGATATCATACTTTGTCTTCATAAACTCCTTGTAGCCCTCTTCACCATCGGGGCAAAGGGTAGCCTGGTATCCTTTTGCCTGCAAGTACTCACGGAGCAGCATTCCCAGGTTCTCATCGTCCTCACACAACAGGATCTTCAATGATTCTTCCATAGTTCTCAATGTTTATTAGTTTATACTTATTTCGTTGACCTCTGAACACATTACACATTAATCTTCTTTGATGACCGGGAGCTTGATGGTGAAGGTGGTACCCTTGCCATACTCGCTGTCAACCCTAATCTCTCCCTGGTGCAGTTCCACCATCTTCTTGACATAGGCCAGGCCCAGCCCGAAGCCCTTCACATCATGCACATTGCCGGTATGGACGCGGTAGAATTTCTCGAACACTTTCTTCAGGTCCTCTTTCTTGATGCCGACTCCCGTATCGCGCACCGAGAGGTAGAGCCAGTTGTCGTCATTCCAAGTCTTGAGATAAACGTCCAGCTTCTCACCCGGCTTACCATATTTCACCGCATTGTCGAGCAGATTGAAGATAACGTTCTGGAAATGCACCTCGTCCACATAGATTGTGGAGTCTATGGCCTCAATATCTGTGTAGATCTTTCCACCCGTATGCTCCACCCTGAGCGTGAACGACTTAGAGATGTTCTCCACCATTTCGTTGAGGTCGAGACGCTTCTTCTTGAACACGGCTTTTTTGCGGTCGAACATCGACATCTGCAGCACCTTCTCCACCAGGAACCGGAGTCGCTTGGATTCATCCTGGATGATGCCACTCAGGTGCTGCATCATCTTCGGACTCTTTGTGACCGAAGGATCGTTCATCATCTGCGCAGCCAGCGAGATGCTGGCAATGGGAGTCTTCAACTCGTGGGTCATGTTGTTTACAAAATCGTTCTTCATCTCCGTATAGCGCTTCTGCCGGAAGATGACCACGATGGTGAAGATGAAGGTGACCAACAGCACGATGGTGAAGATGACCGACGGAATGACAAAGCGCACTGAGGAGTAGATGTACTGATTCATGGCAGGGAAATGAATCCTCACCACTCCCATCTTCGATTGGGGGTCGTTGTGGAACAGCACTTGCGAATAGGTGTACTGGTCGCCCTCGTCAGTATAGTCAGGACAACGGTAAACTTCCCGTCCATCCTGCGTCGAGACAGTAAAATGATAAGGAATGTTGATGCCATTGTTCATCAGTTCGGCCTTAAGATCCTGGTCGAGCATCTTGAAGTTGATTCGCTCCCTAAGCGGCTTCTCCGAAGCACTGTAAAGAATAGAATAGACGACGTCGTCAAGCAACGCCTTCTGATAGACATATCTGTTCTTCACAATCTCCTGAAGCGATTTGGATGCCTCCGACAGCGAGTTACGGTCATTGTGCAGTATCATGGCCTTTGGCACCTGGGAGGGCTTCGTTGAGATGGTCTTCAGCTCGAACTGGGAGTAGATGGTGCCATCCTTTCCTGCCACCGAATGCTGGTGCGAGAACTGCACCGTACCGTCGGGCTGACCGGAGCGCGTTCCCATAGAATCCTTGCTGTAGGCACGACGCTCTGTCTCGTTGACGCTTTGCTCCAAATAACGGCGGGTCTCATTGAATTCCAAGTTGCGCGAAGCCTGGTTCAGTGCGCGATTCACCGACTCGTCGAACTGTTCCTTCTTCATGTCCACCATCTCCTGGATGTAGTTCAACTGAAGGAAAAGCAGCGCGAGAAAGGAGAATCCCATTATCACCGCTATGGTCCAAATTGTTTTCTTCTTCATGCCGGCAAATATACTCATTATCTAAACACGTTAACAGTAGAATGTTAACTATTTAGCTCGTTTTCCCGTTTGTTAACTAAATCATAAAATCAAGTTGCATATAAGTAACTCCAACATCAAACCTCTAAGCGCTTGCAGAAGACTCTGGGAAGGTTATTTCCTGCTTCTACTGCAACTCAACTCCTAAAAGAGCTCCTCATCAACGCTCAGCACACAACACGGCGGGCGCATATCAGGCATACCCTATATATAAAGCATTGGCGCCACCTTCACGACCCTATGCTTGTGGCTTGGCTGAGGGAGAAATGAGTATCGTGGCCGACACACCCCTTCACAAATGAATCGCTAAAGCGTAAAATTGCCCTTCGGACATAAAATTAAGTGGTTGATGAGTCAGCTTGTAAGAAATGTGCGCACTTGTCCCTGTCCTTCGACTGAGAACTTCTCTCAATCTACATCATCATGGACATGGTCGTGGTGATGCCCCCCTTGTCAATGTTTGCGTAGTGTGGGAGTACATCGCTATCTTATTTTATGCGCCGAAGCTGCAATTCTACGCGATAGCGATTTTCGTCATAGACAGGCTTCACACCAAAGGTGTGTGTCTGAAGTGATGGGGGAGCGGAAGCCTGCCTATGATTTTCTTCACTTCTATTGCAAGTGCTGTTACTCTATGATAATATATCTGATTTGGGTGTCCCAATAACGAAGACAGGAAAGAAGTACCCCGAGGGGCACACGATAGAACCCGCAGTGCGGAGTGTCTTAGGAGAAGAGCCCGTGAGAGTGAGCATTAATTTCCCAGCCACATACTGTTTGCGCTCTAATTATCTTCGTGGTTTACAAGAGAGAAGGCAGCAGTATTACTTGCTTCATGTTCCGTGTGCACATTATTCTGGGAACCGGAATTATCTAACAAATGACCTGTGGCCCACAAAAAACTCCCACACTATAGTGTATGGGAGTTTTCCGGTTTGTCAGTATCTTTCCGTACAATGTCAATCGCCTTCTTTGGCCAGTTCAGCCTCGTGCTCAGCGATGAGTTTTGTTTGGATGTCATTGGGTACAAGCTCGTAGCTGGAGAATTTCGTTGTGAACGACGCACGTCCTCCGGTCAGACTACTCAAAGAGATGGAGTAGTTGCTGAGCTCCTTCAATGGTATCTTGGCCTGCAGCTTCTGATAGCCAGCCTCACTGTCCATTCCCATGATAAGGGCGCGGCGTCCTTGCAGGTCGCTCATCACATCACCCATGTAATCCGACGGCACATAGACTTCGAGATCGTAGATGGGTTCCAGAATCTTCGGTCCGGCGTTCTTGAAAGCATCGGAGAAAGCTCGACGAGCAGCCAATGTGAACGAGAGCTCATTGGAGTCAACAGGATGCATCTTGCCGTCGTAAACCACTACTCTCACATCGCGTGCATAACTGCCGGTGAGCGGCCCATGCTCCATGCAGTCCATAACTCCTTTGAGGATAGCCGGCATGAAACGGGCATCGATAGCGCCTCCGACAACAGAGTTGATGAAGACGAGCTTTCCACCCCACTGCAAGTCAATCTCTTCCTTCGACTTAATGTTCATTTTGAACTCCTGCCCATTGAAGTTGTAGGTCACGGGGTCGGGCATGCCTTCCGCATAAGGTTCCACGATGAGATGCACCTCACCGAACTGTCCGGCACCGCCACTCTGCTTCTTATGACGGTATTCAGCCTTAGCCTTCTTCGTAATCGTCTCGCGATAAGGAATCTTTGGCTCTTCGAACACCACTTTAAGTTTTTCATTGTTCTCCAAGCGCCATTTCAGCGTGCGCAGATGGAACTCTCCTTGTCCGTGCACAATGGTCTGCCGAAGTTCTTTGCTTTGCTCCACCACCCATGTGGGGTCTTCCTGATGCATCTTGAGCAGTGCCGCCATCACCTTCTCCGTGTCGGCGGGCACCAATGCTTTGATGGCCCGCGCATACTTGGAGTTAGGATACTTGATGAAGTTGAACCTCCACTCGCAATCCTTCCCGTCAAGCGTGTTACCGGTCTTCACATCCTTCAGTTTCACAGTGCAGCCGATGTCACCGGCATTCATCTGGTCGACAGGAATACGGTTGGCCCCGGCACAAGCATAAATCTGCCCCATTCTTTCCTTGCTGCCACGATCGGCATTGGTCAGGTCATCGCCCACCTTCACACATCCGCTCATCACCTTGAAATAGGACACTTCGCCGATATGGGGCTCCATACCCGTCTTGAAGAAATAGAGGCTCTCAGGACCCTTGCTGTCCGGAGTCACCTCTTCGCCACGCGTATTGTGCACCTTCGGCATCTCGCTCACGAAAGGCACGACATTACCCAGGAACTCCATGAGGCGACGCACTCCCTTATCTTGGGCAGCACAGACACAGAACACAGGGAAGATGCCACGTGCCACCAGTCCCTTACGGATGCCCTCGCGCATCTCGTCCTCCGTCAGCGTGTCGCTTTCAAAGAACTTTTCCATAAGACCTTCATCGTTCTCAGCAGCAGCCTCGACGAGTGCCTTATGCAGCTCCATGGCCTTATCCATCTCGCTGGCCGGGATTTCTTCAATAACAGGCATTCCTCCTTCGGGCTTCCAGCTGTATTTCTTCATCAGAAGCACATCGATGATTTCATTGAAATCGGGACCTGTCTTCACGGGATACTGAATCTGCACGCATTTATCGCCATAGATGTCTTTCATGGCCGTGACCACATTATCGAAGTCGCATTTCTCGGAATCCAGCTGATTCACGAGGAATATCACCGGCTTCTTGAGCTTCTCGGTGTAGCGGAAGATGTTCTGGGTGCCGACCTCGGGGCCATACTGTCCGTTGATGAGAATAACAGCCTGGTCAGTCACATTGAGTGCCGTGATGGCACCGCCCACAAAATCATCGGAGCCCGGACAGTCTATAATATTCAGCTTCTTGTTGTTCCATTCCACATGGAAGACCGTTGGAAAGACGGAGTACCCATATTCCTGCTCCACGGGAAAATAGTCGCTCACTGTATTATGCTGTTCTACAGTGCCACGGCGCTTGATGATACCACTTCCGTAAAGCATTGACTCGGCAAGAGTGGTCTTGCCGGAACCCGCACTGCCAACCAAGGCAATGTTTTTGATTTCGTTAGTCTGATATACCTTCATAACAGTTATAGATTTAAAGGGTTACTTATTTAACTTAAAGGAAACGACGTCTAAGGTAGACATTTTTTGAGAATGCACAAAACTTTTATTGGCCTAATGCCTCTTTTTTAAAACATATTAGTACTTTTGCAGTCAAATACATAACTTTCACCATGTCCGGGCTCTATATTCACTTACCTTTCTGCGCCTCCCGCTGCATCTATTGTGGCTTCTACAGCACTACTCTTCCTACCCTTCAGACGCGCTATACAGATGCCCTCTGCCATGAGATGGATTTGCGCCGACACTATCTTGACGGATGTGGTCACGCTCTGCAAACCATCTATCTCGGGGGCGGAACACCCAGTCAATTGAGCCTCGACAATCTCAGCCGCCTCTTCCTATATATTAATAAGGAGTACCCCTACCTCACCCATGTCCAGGAGATGGAAATCACCATGGAATGCAATCCTGATGACCTCACTCCAACCTACGTAGAAGGACTACGCAAGCTGCCCGTCAACAGAATCAGCTTGGGCATCCAGACCTTCTCAGACTCCCGGCTACAGCTCCTCCACCGAAGACACACAGCGCAAGAGGCTAAAGAAGCTGTGTCACGACTGCAGCAGGCGGGCTTCCGCAACATCAGCATTGACCTAATGTTCGGCTTCCCGGAGGAGACGGTTGAAGAATGGCACGAGGATGTGAGGACGGCAATAGAGCTCGGAGTCAACCACATCTCTGCCTACAGTCTGATGTATGAAGAGGGGACGGCTCTATGGAAGATGAGGCAGGAGGGAAAAATAAAGGAAACTGATGAGGAGGTCAGCCTCGCCATGTACAACCTACTGATGAAGGAAATGTCCGCTGCCGGCTTCGAGCACTACGAAATCAGCAACTTTGCTCTCCCCGGATTCCGCAGTCGCCATAACAGCAGCTACTGGCACCAGATACCCTATATTGGCATTGGCGCAGCGGCCCACTCTTTCGACATCAAGTCGCGACAGTGGAACATTGCGGACATCATGCGTTACATGACCTCGATAGAGGGAGGAACTATACCCTGCGAAAGGGAGGAAATCGACGAGAGAACACGCTACAACGACCTCGTGACAACTGCCTTACGCACATCTGAAGGACTGGAGCTAAAACAGCTTCCCCCACTCTATCACGACTATCTGCTCAAGACGGCAAAGCCCTGGATAGTCGACAGAAAAATGGAAGTGAAAAATGGGCGCGCACGCATCACACGCGGGGGCATTTTTGTGAGCGACGACATCATGAGCGACCTCATGTATGTATGACGCCCCCTTACAAGAGACCCGCCAAAGACCCTTCCTGCTTATACCTATTATAATAATAGTTCTTGATGTCCTGAATGATGTCGCCTGCACGACGTTTCCCTGTGACATAAGGTTTCAGCAACTCGCCAACCACATTCAGAACTACAATGATACCAAGTGCACAAACAAAATTGAGTATCTCGTTCGGGATGACACCAGCAGAAGCAAACGTCACCCCCGGCGCTATGACGAACAGGAGCACCAACCAGTCACCGGCCGTATTCATGCCCTGACTGTGTTTCAACTCCGCAGCCAGCTGTGGAGGCGCCTTCGCTATGAGCTGCTTGCTGTGCAACTTCCAATAATCTTCAAACTCTTTCTCCATAGTCTATGTCATGACTCCGATTGACGCTGTGCACTTTCAGCCTCCTCAGCCTTGTTATGAGGCAGGATAAGGTTGAGCAGCACACCCACGACAGCACTTAGTCCGATGCCTCCCAGCGTGAAGCTTCCGGCTGTGAGCACGGCACCGCCTATACCCAAAGTCAGTGTGACGGCCATGATGATGGTGTTACGAGTAAGCCCCACGTCGACCTTATGCTGAATGAGATTCTGAATACCCACATTGGCAATGGTTCCAAAGAGCAACAACATGATGCCGCCCAACACAGCCTGTGGTATCGACTGCAGCAAGGCTGAAAGCTTACCAATGACCGAGAAGACAATGGCTGTCAGAGCGGCTATGCGGATGACTTGCGGACTGGTGACCTTTGTTATCGACATGGCTCCTGTCACCTCGGAGTAGGTCGTTACAGGAGGGCCACCCAGGAAGGCAGCTGCCAGACAAGCCAAGCCGTCGCCCAGCATGGTGCGATGGAGTCCAGGGTCCTTCACAAAGTCTTTACCGGCAACAGCACCAACGACATAGACATCGCCGATATGCTCAATGACGGGGGCTATGGCAACAGGAATCATATAAAGGAATGGTTCCCAACGGAATTCCGGTATACAGAAATGCGCCAAAGAGGGAGGCAACGAGAACCAAGGAGCAGCAGCCACCTTGGAAAAATCAATGGGCTCTACACCACAAAGCTCGAAATGGCCAAAGAGCAATGCTGCAATATACCCCACAACGATTCCGCTCACCACGGGCACCAGCTTCAACAGTCCCTTACCTAAGGCCAGGACAACCACTGCTGTGCCCAAAGCAATGAAGGCCAAGGTCCAATTGGTTTTTGCCATATTCACGGCAGATCCCGACAATGTCAAACCGATGAGAATGATAATGGGACCAATGACAACAGGCGGAAAAAGATGATCGAGCACCCTGCGCCCCTGCCACCGTACGAGCAAGCTCATCAGAAAATAGACCAATGCAACTCCCGTTATACCCGCTAAAGTTCCTGGCATTCCCCATTGCTTCGAGGCTGCCAGGATAGGAGCTATGAAAGCAAAGCTGGAGCCTAAGAAGATAGGCACACTGCCACCGGTGACAAAATGAAAGATAAAGGTGCCTAAGCCCGCTGTGAACAAGGCTGTGGCCGGATCCAAGCCGACAAGCAATGGTACAAGGACCGTGGCGCCAAAAGCCACGAAGAGGAACTGCACTCCCACAATTCCCTTCCTCATTGGTGTGAGTTTTATAGTATCCATTCTGATTGCAAAGATAACGCAAACGAGGGGAACGACCAAGAAAAAAGCTCGCTTTTTTCTTGGGCACTCCCGAGTGCAGCCCATCTT
>ONMG01000045.1 GCA_900318855.1 uncultured Prevotella sp. | reverse complement strand
TAGAGCATGGTCGACATGTGGCCGGGGTCGAGGTAGAACCTGTCGCGGCCTGTCCATGTCGCATCATCAGGGTCGTAAACGAGGTATTCGGAGAAGAGCACATTGATAAAGTCGGCTCCACCCATAGCACCACCCGGATGGCCCGAGTTAGCCTTCTCCACCATGGATGCGGCAAGAACGCGAATATTGTCAGCCGCGCGGTTCATTAGCTTCTTATCGTTCATATTATTAGTAATTAAGTTTTCTATGTGCAAAGTTAGTGCAAACGGGGGGAATAGCCAAAGAAATGAGCGCTTTTCTTTGTGTTATCACGGCGACGGCCTGCCGGCATGAAGTACGCTGGGACAGGCTTCGGGTGCGAGGCGGACTGAAAGTTGCGGCCGACGTGGATGGGTGGTCATACAAAAAGTCCGATGACTGCATTGACTTAGCAGCATGGGACAAAGGGTTTCCTGCGGGGACGTCTCCTGTTGGCTTAGCAAAGACGGGACGGAGTTAAGCCGACTTGCCCGGAGATTTACATGCCCGATAAAGCCTTCAGATATTCGCTGCACATTTCGGCACAGCGTTCTCCGTCGATTCCGGCTGAGACGATTCCGCCGGCGTAGCCTGCGCCTTCGCCACATGGGAAGAGCCCTTCGATGCGGACATGCTGCAGATTCTCACGGTTGCGAAGGATGCGAACGGGAGATGATGTCCGGGTTTCGACACCTATCATCACAGCTTCGTTGGTCAGGAAGCCGTGGCTATGGCGGCCAAACGTGAGGAAGCCTTCTTTCAGGCGGTGGCTTACAATGGATGGCATCCAGAAATGCAGTGGACTGCTGATGAGGCCGGGGGCATAGCTCGACTTGGGAAGGTCGTAGGACAGATGACCGTTGCAGAAGTCGGTCATGCGCTGAGCGGGAGCCGTCTGCTTGCAGTTGCCTTGCTGCCAGCAGAGCTCTTCCAGTCGTTCCTGAAACTTCATCATGCACAGTTTGTCTTCGATGTCATAATCCTTCCCTGCGATATCCTCAGGATGGAGTTCCACCACCATGCCACTGTTGCTCCACTGGGTGCCTCGGTTGCTGGGGCTCATGCCATTGACTACAATCTGTTTTGGGCCCGTCGCTGCGGGGATAACGAAGCCGCCGGGGCACATGCAGAAGGAATAGACGCCGCGGTTGTCCACTTGGGTGCAGAAGCTGTATTCGGCTGCTGGCAGGTATTTGCCGCGTCCTTCCTTGTTGTGATACTGGATGCGGTCGATGAGTTCGGCAGGGTGCTCCAAGCGTACGCCAACAGCTATGCCCTTAGCCTCCACCTCGATGTCGGAAGCGACCAAATAGCGATAAACGTCGCGGGCACTGTGTCCGGTGGCAAGGATGACCGGACCGCGGAATTCTCTTTCCTTCTGCTCTTTCTCCAGGCACCTGACGCCCACGACGCGGTTGTCTTCCAGCAGGAATGAGGTCATGCGGGTTTGAAAATGCACCTCGCCGCCACTCTTGATGATTTGGTTACGCATATTCTCGATAACGCGTGGCAGCTTGTCGGTGCCAATATGAGGATGGGCATCGCTGAGAATGGATGGCGAAGCTCCATGCTGACAGAAGACCTGAAGAATCTTGGTGATGTTGCCGCGCTTCTTGCTGCGTGTGTAAAGCTTTCCGTCGCTGTAGGCTCCGGCTCCTCCTTCACCGAAACAGTAGTTGCTTTCCGGATTTACGGTCTGCGTCTTGCCGATGAGAGCAAGATCCTTTTTCCGCTCGCGGACATCCTTCCCTCGTTCGATGACGATGGGGCAGAGCCCAAGCTCGATGAGGCGCAGCGAAGCGAACAAACCGCCGGGACCCTCACCGACGACAATCACATGAGGCTTGCCACTGACATCGGGATAGTCGGTGGGCGGAAACAAGTCGTCTTCGGGCATCTCGTTGATGTAAACTCTGATGGTGAGGTTGATGAAGATGTTGCGCTGCCGGGCATCGATACTCTTGCGCAGCACTCTCACAGCGGTTATCGTGCGGACATCGAATCCTTTCTCTTTGGAAAGCCATTCTCTAATGTTCTGCTCGCTGCTGGCTGTGCGGGGTGAAACTCTTATCTGATATTCTTCAGTCATATGCTGTATTGCTTAGCCGGCTTGACCTTGTTGTGGGTGCCGGCGATGCAAAATTAGCAAAAAAAGGCGAAACACCATGCTCCTCAGTCTTCTTTCGCTTGCAACGTGTGCTACTTTTGCTGGTGGGAGTGGGGAGGAAGTCCTACTGGAAGGATGAGGATGCCAGTGTAGCCCAGTTGTGGGAGGTTTTGTAGTTCACTCTTCAGTCAACATCTGTTGGCGATTTGTCAAACATCTGTTGGCGATTTGTCAAACAT
>ONMG01000015.1 GCA_900318855.1 uncultured Prevotella sp. | reverse complement strand
TAAGTAAATTCACATCAATTTGAAAGAAAGATAATCAAAGGATAAAACTCATAGTTCGAGTGGCAAAACATTGAATCAGTTTGTGCGACAGCAGGAAATAGGATGAGCACTCAATTCTTTATTTACTCTTCGATCGTCACTGAAGCAGTACTTAAATTTGCCTAAACAGGTGGAGCCACAAATAGCAAAAGACCAAAGTATTTAAACCTACAGAAAGAGCCATTTATATCCACAAAATGTGTCTGCGACCTACTGAGAACATGCACGGGTAAGTCCCGCACAGCTCAATATAATGTTCCCATATGCACTAACAAACCAAGAGAAACCAGCTGAACCACTCTATCAGTACAAAAACACAACTACCCTTTATCCATCGGCTTCATCTTTGGCAACGATCGCGCCCCTCATCACCATCCACACACTACAGGCAATCAGAGAAAGCGAAAAGGTAAATGACGAACATAAACGTTTGCAATATCACCCCCAAAAACAGAGAATCTCTAAAGCGGACAGCAACGAGAGCCTGAATCACATTGCAGAACACATTTACGAAAGTTGAGTTTGGTTATTAAGTACCACCTAACACCGGCTTCAGCCATAAATCTGCAGAAACATGCCAAATTTGCGGTCGTTCAACGTATATAGGAAGCTGTTTCCCGCTACTATGATCACGCACTCATAGAATTGCAAGCGGAGCCTTTACGACGGTCTCAGTCATAAAAAACAAGCCAATAATAAAAAAAGTGGGGGAAAGTGGAGGAATATGGAGGAATTTGAGTAACTTTGGCACGCAATGGGAAAAACCCATATAAAATAGGTACGTATGCGATTTATAGGTAACATCGAGGCGAAAACCGACAGCAAGGGCAGGGTGTTCTTCCCCGCCACCTTTCGCAAGCAGCTTGGCGAAGAATGCGCTGAGGGCTTTGTGATGCGCAAGGATGTATTTCAGCCCTGCCTTGTCATCTATCCGTCGAAGGTGTGGAACGACCAGATGGACACCCTTCGCCAGCGCTTGTCGCGTTGGAACGCAGAAGAGCAGCAGCTCTTCAGACAGTTTGTCTCCGACGTAGAGCTCGTGAGCCTCGACACCAACGGACGCCTGCTCATTCCACGCCGCTATCTATCGCTTGCCGGTATCGAGAATCAAGTGAAGTTCATTGGCATGGGCGACACCATCGAAATATGGAATGCCCCCGACACCAATGCGCCTTTCGTAGACCCTGAGCAATTCGGCAAAAAGCTACAGGCCGTAATGGATGGTCACAGCTTTCCAGATTCATCCTTAAGGACATTCTCATTATGACAGACCCCACAACTATCTGCTATCATACGCCCGTACTGCTCAAGCAGAGTGTCGACGGACTTGCTATCCACCCGGGCGGCATCTATGTCGACGTGACCTTCGGAGGTGGAGGCCACAGTCGCGAGATACTCTCCCGAATGGATGATTCAGCCCATCTTTACAGCTTCGACCAGGACGCTGACGCGGAGCGCAATGTGCCTGCCGACAAGCGGTTCACCTTTGTGAGGAGCAATTTCCGCTACCTGCGCAACTGGATGAGCTACTACGGCGTAGAACAGATTGACGGTCTGCTGGCCGACCTCGGCGTCTCGAGCCATCACTTCGACGATGAGACTCGCGGATTCTCCTTCCGCTTCGACGCGCCACTTGACATGAGGATGAACAAACGCGCAGGCACGACGGCTGCCGAACTGTTGGCCAATTACAGCGAAAAACAGTTGGCCGATGTGTTTTACTATTATGGCGAGCTGCGTAATGCCCGCCGCATAGCTGCCGCCATAGTGGCCTTCCGGCAGAAAAAGGCCATCACCACCACAAAGGACCTGACAGACGCCACCGAGACGCTCTTCCGCCGTGAGCATGAGAAGAAGGATATGGCACGCCTTTTTCAGGCCCTCCGAATCGAGGTCAACCACGAAATGGATGCACTGCGGCAAATGCTTTCTGCTGCCGTATCACTGTTAAAGCCCGGTGGCCGACTGTCGGTCATCACCTATCACTCGCTGGAGGACCGCATTGTGAAAAACATGATGCGCAGCGGCAATGCAGAAGGAAAGGTGGAACAAGATCTCTATGGCAGGATTGAATCACCGATGAAGGCCATTAACAGCAAGGTAATCGTTCCTGACGAGGAGGAGCAGCAGCGCAACCCCAGGAGCCGGAGTGCAAAACTAAGAATAGCTGAGAGAAAATGACAGAGCAAACAGACACAGCCACGGGGAATGACTTGAAGAAGAATCCCTTGCAGCCCATCATCACCGACAGCCAGGACAGAAAGGCCGGCAACAGCGAGCGCAGACAGCGTGAAGAGGGGCAGTCTGCCAAGATGGAGGCTGCAGCCGACACTGCGCCCACCTTGGAGCAAGTCATCAAGGAGCAGGCTATCGAAGGCGAGGCACCTTTTTCCAGCCATTTCACGCTAAGAAAAATTCTCGGTGGCGACATTCTAAGCACGTCGACCATACGCAAGCAAGTGTGGCTGCTGCTGCTCATCACCCTATTCACCCTCATCTATGTATCCAACCGATACAGCTACCAACAAGGCCTCATCAAACTGGACAAGCTCGAAGATGAGCTCCAGGATGCCAAGTACAGAGCTTTGTCGACCAGCAGCCAGCTCACCGAGAAATGCCGCGAGAGCAATGTACTCGACCAACTAAAGAATAACAAAGACAGCGTGCTCAAAATAGCCAGTCAGCCGCCCTATAAGATAGAAGTTCCCGAGGAATGAGTAAGTTCGACAGTAAAAACATCATGCCGCGCTTCAGCGCCATCGCCATACTGCTCACTATCGCCGCCACGGTCATAGTGGGTAAGGCTTTCTATATCATGACAGCTGAGCATGATTACTGGATGAAAGTGGCCGACAGGGTAAAGAAGGACAGCGTAAGCGTAGCACCAACACGAGGCAACATCCTCTCGTGTGACGGTCAGCTCATGGCATCGTCACTACCGGAATTCAAACTCTATATGGATTTCCAGGCTCTGAAAGATGCGGGCAACGACTCACTTTGGAACATGAAGCTCGACTCCATCTGCAATGGACTGAACAAGATATTCCCCGAGAAACCGGCTTCAGCCTTCAGGGCAGACCTGCGTAAGGGAATGGCCGATGAACGCAGGCGCCGCAACTGGCCGATTTGGGACAAGCGCGTCGACTACAGCACCTATACCGAGGTAAAAGCATTGCCCGTGTTCCGTCTCTCACCCAACAAGGGCGGATTCCATGTTGAAGAATTCAATGCACGACAGCGCCCTTACGGTTCACTGGCAGGCCGAACAGTGGGTGACATGTTCGCCGCCAAAGACAATGGCCGCACGCCACGATGTGGACTGGAACTGTCGTACGACTCCATTCTGCGCGGCACCAACGGCATCATACACCGGCGCAAAGTGCTCAACAAATTTCTCGACATCATGGACACTCCACCCATCAACGGTGCCGACATCGTGACTACAATCGATGTTAATATGCAGGACTTGGCCGAGCGCTCACTCATCAAGGAACTGAAGCAGATTAACGGCAACGTCGGAGTGGCAATCGTCATGGACGTGCCTACAGGCGATGTTAAGGCGATTGTCAACATGGAGAAATGTGTCGACGGAGAATATCGCGAAATCCATAACCATGCTGTGAGCGACCTGCTGGAGCCGGGCTCTGTTTTCAAGACAGCCTCCATAATGGTCGCTCTTGACGACGGTGTCGTCGACACCACCTACCGGGTAGACACAGGAAATGGTGTATGGCCGATGTATGGCCGACAGATGAAGGACCACAACTGGACCAAGGGCGGATACCAGTGGCTCACCCTACCCCAGACCCTAATGTACAGTTCCAACATTGGTGTAAGCCGCATCATTGACGACCACTACCGCAACAATCCGGAACGCTTTGTGCAAGGCATCTACCGTACGGGCATCGCCGACAACCTGCACGTGCCTCTTGTGGGTGCAGCTCCTCCCATCGTGCGCATCCCCAAAAAGAACAAGCACGGGCAATACGTAAACTGGGCCCGGACCGACCTCCCATGGATGAGCATCGGCTATGTCACTCAGATACCACCTATCTCGACACTTACCTTCTATAATGCCATTGCCAACAATGGAGTGATGATGAAACCGAGGTTTGTGAAACAGGTGATAAAAAATGGGGAGGTTGTCATGGACTTTCCGCCCGAGGTGATGCGCCAGCACATTTGCAAGGAGAAGACACTGCATGAAATCCAAACCATCCTGGAGCACGTGGTCAGTCAGGGACTGGGCAAGAAAGCTGGGTCGAAGTCATTCAAGGTTGCTGGAAAAACAGGTACAGCACAGATATCCAAAGGCACCGGAGGCTATAAGTCGGGCGGCACCAACTACCTGCTGAGCTTTGCAGGCTTCTTTCCCGCCGACAATCCCCGTTACAGTTGTATCGTGTGCATTCAGAAGTCAGGACTGCCGGCATCCGGCGGAGGCATGAGTGGAGTAGTCTTCCACGAAATTGCAGAAGGCATCATGGCACAGAGTCTCAAGCTCGATGTGAGAGCCGCCCGTGATTCCAGCTCAACATTCATCCCAGATGTGAAGTGGGGTAACATCGGTGCAGCGGAGTTTGTGCTCAATAGTTTTGGCATTCCAACGGGAACCAACTGGAATGGGTCTTTCACGACACCTATCTGGGGGAAGACCAATAACAAAGGCAACAGTCAAGTGGAGCTCATCCGCACTCCACTGTATAAGCGGACCGCAGTGCCCGATGTTGTAGGAATGGGTGCCAGTGACGCTGTCTACGCACTCGAGGTGAGAGGGCTAAAGGTGAAGCTCTCCGGCCGCGGAAAAGTGGTACGACAGAGCATTGTCCCGGGCAGCAAGGTGATAAAAGGACAAGTGTGCTCACTCGAACTAAAGATATGACAAATAAATAAGCTCTAAAGATATGAAGCTATCAGAATTACTTAAGAACATCCGTCCACTCGCCATTGAAGGCAGTAGCGACGTAGATATCAACGGTGTAGATATCGACTCACGCAAAGGGGGTGACGGCCATCTCTTCATTGCGATGAAG
>ONMG01000154.1 GCA_900318855.1 uncultured Prevotella sp. | reverse complement strand
TTTATGCCCATCGAAAAATGCCGGAAATAAAGGCTTTTTCGGTGGGCTGTTTATTTGTGAGTATGTATTTTTGTGTCGTGCCTTGCCTTTTTTGGCGCCGTTCCTACGAGTCGTTCCTACGAACTGCGGAAAAGACTGATTTTAGGATCATATCACGAGGCGGTATCAGACCATATCCAGTACCGCGTTTTTCGAGTCAGTGTCGGCCTTCGGGCCGGTATAATCAGACTGACCGGACTGATCATCATCCTCGAAAAGGTGCTTTGCCAGGGCGGACATCACGCTCAGGTCTGCGCTGTCTCCGTTGTCCAGGCAGCGCTGGTAGTGCGCGTAGACGTTTAAGGTGGTCTCAATATCGGCATGCCCGAGCCAGTGCTGCAGCTTCTTTGGGTTCCAGCCCCGGTCGATCAGCAATGAGGCACAGGTATGACGAAGCTTGTGAAGCGTGATCTCGGGGCGGCCGAATTCCTTCATTGCCTTGTCGAACGTCCTGGTCAAGTAATTTGGGTTGTACGGGTGGCCGTCCTCCCAACAGAATACTAAACCGCTTGTGTTCTGGTAGTCGCCCTTAAAAAAGCGCTTGTCCTGTTCCTGCTTTTCCCACACCTTTCGAAGACAACTGATCGCTGTATCGAACAGCTCGAGATCACGACAGCTACTGTCCGTCTTTGTATTGTGCTCCTCATGAACCGTTTTGACTCTCACGACCGTGTTGCAGATGTGGATGCAATTCCTTTTCAAGTCGATATTGGACCAGTGGAGACCCAGAATCTCACTCCGCCTCAGACCGTAGTAGATCCCGAAAAAAGCAATCGGCATCAGGAACGGATGGTTTGACTTAAGAAAATCAAGAAGTTCCGTCGCTTCTTTCTCGCTCAAAAACAGATATTCACCGTTTGATGATCGTAAGTTTCTGCCGCGTACGTGTACCTCCAGGCATGGATTACTTTTTACAAGACCGTCGATGATGGCCTGGTTGTAAGCGAGCTTGAGGATGTTTCTGAATTCGCGGACTGTCCGCGGCGCCAGTGGGCCAAGGCTGCTGTCTTTCTGACTGACCTTGCCTTTCTCAAGCTCGTAATGGAAGAAGTCACTGACCACGCGGGGCGTGACCTCCCGGAGCTTCATACCGGTCGGTTCAAAGTACCGCTTGATGCTCCGCACCCGATACTCATACCCTTCATACGTCGAAGTCCGGATCGTCGGCTTTACAGCCGTGAGCCAGTAGTCCAGGTAATCGCAGAGCGTCATGCTCGCGCTGAGCATAGGATTATCCGGTGCTTCTGCCTCGAGATACTGGTACTTTTCGATTAACTCCGGAATCATGGCCCGCGCTTTTTTCTTGTTTCCTTTCTCGGGCAAGTGAGTGGCGATCTGCTTGCACTTCCAATGCCCATTTTCATCCTTGTAGCGGAGGTTTACATAATAGTACTTTTTACCCCCAGGTGTTGTTTTAACAGTTATGCTACCTCTCACAGCAATTCTCCTTCTATAGATAGCACAACCCACTCCAGCACCCCAGTTTAACACATCCAGTCAGTGCTGTGTTTAGCGGATTGTGCTCAGTCAGATGTGATCGGGATCATCCATTCCGAAGGAATTCAATCAAAGATTCCTTACTGATTCTGATGGCACTCCCGATCCGGCGGGAAGAGAGCTGTCCGCTCTGAATCAAACGGTAAGCTGTTGTTTTACTGATTCTTAAAATGTTACAGACTTCCTTCACATTAATGACATCCGGATACTCATCAAGCATTTTTAAGACCCCTTCCCTGATAGTGTTTGTCCATTTTTCTTGATTCGTTATGAATATGCAAGAAGTTGTGGACGGAGGCTGTTTTGGGAGAAATGGAAGTCTATCAGGGTATCTGTGAGGCTGATTCTCCTTATAGATATGTGTTGGCTCGGTCTGGAACTGAGATTGAATGATGAAGGAATGCCTTCGTTTGGACGAATCGGAGCCACGAAGAACAATTCGGAAGGTCAACTTGTTCGCGGAGCATTGAATGCGGCAGAGCTTTTTCTACTTTCATTTCTCCCAAAAACGGATTTGCCGCAACTTCTTTCATATTTAGAAGGAAGCGGTCAGAGCCTCTCTGGCGGGTGAATTGCCGAAGAGGTTCCGGGCGGTATCTAAGGAAGCCGAAAGGTGGAAAGGAGTTTTATGGAAAAGGAAAGTAGAAAGACTTTATTTGAAGGTATCTCTGGTCCTTGGCTCGAAGGCGCAGCGGTTTAAGTCTCTTTGCTCTGTAATGCCGCGTGTCTCACGTGTTGTTGAGCTGACAGGTACACCGGCACCGCAGTCGATCGAGGACCTTTGGAGCCAGATCTATTTGCTTGATGCAGGAAAGAGGCTCGGCCCGTATATCACAACCTTCCGCAGACGGTATGAAATTGAGAGAGTCTATTCGACATTTACGACTTGGGAACCACGCCCTGGGGCTGATCGTGAAGTGCAGCAGGCAATTTCCGATATTTCTATTTCCATGAAAGCAAGTGATTACCTTGAGTTGCCTGAGTTAATTACGGACGACATTCCGGTGGTGCTCCCGCCGAAGGCCGCCAAGGCCTATCAGGAGATGGAAAGAAAAATGCTGTTAGCCATTTCGTCCAGTGAGCAGGTATCCGCCAACACAGCCGCGGAACTGACCGGGAAGCTCTTACAGATGTGCAATGGGGCGGTTTATGCCACCCCGGATTTGGGTTCGGGTGCGACAGGGACAGAAGAAATTGTGATTCACGATGCTAAGCTGGACGCACTTTGTGAGCTACTGGAGCAGCTTCACGGGGAACATGCACTGATTTACTACAAATATCACCATGATTTGAGACGTATCTGTGAAAGGTTGGAAAAGGCAGGATATCACTACGCAGTCTATCACGGGAAAGAGGATGCGGAGTCCTGGAACGCTGGGAAGCTTCCGATTTTACTCGCACAGCCGGCATCCACGGGATATGGACTGAATCTTCAGCATGGCGGTCACCACATCATCTGGTTTGGTCTCACATGGGAGTTGGAACAGTATGAGCAGGCGAACGCCCGTCTTTATCGTCAGGGACAGGAAAAGCCTGTGATTGTGCACAGATTGATTGTGAAGGACGGCATGGACGAGCGGGTAGTGGCCGCACTTGATCGTAAGGATAACACACAGAACTCTATTCTCGAAGCACTTGGGGCACGGCTTAATGCCGTAAGAACCAAATAAAATCTATAGGAAGGAGAATTTGACAATGAAACTTCAGACAATTGAATTGAAACACAGTCTGAACACAGTAGGACAGATGTTGAGCAATGATGTGCTCGCTGAAAGGATGGCAAGTTTGGCAAAGAAGGATTGGAAGGCGGGACGTAATGCCCACAACATCAGCGCTTCTATGCCGGCGCTGGCGTCTGCGATGAAGAGAAGCGGCGAGGAAGTTAAGCTTGATTGTGACGCTATGGATCGGGATCCTTCTGTGGCCTATGATCCGGAAAACCCGAAGATTTATGACTGCGCCTATCGGCTTCAGAACGAAGACTCGAGTTCTTCGTGCAACTTATGCCCTTTCTATGACGACGCCGCACCGATGCATATTCCGTCTTTGGATGTTCTGAAAAAGGTAAAGACGGATGTGGATATCGAAAAAAGAAGATTGGCTAATCTTCTTGGACAGGCTGGAAGGTGCCTGGTTCAGGAGGGCTTGGCTAGTATTGATGGCTATTACTGTGACGCGACAGGATCGAAATACACGGGAATTCGCATGGAGGATATCCGTTTCTACATCCCTGCTTCTGTGACAGAACGGAGATGGGTCAAGAAACATGGCATCACTTATGCTGATTTGGAAGATGTGCTTTGCTTCAGACCCATCGCAGAAGAAGATCTCAAGAGAGCAAAATCTGTTCTGTATCACTACCTGAGTTTGATGTAATCATTTCACCCATTTTTCTTATTGCAAGAAGCAGCGCGATCTCTCCAAAATCTTCAAAATCACGCTGCTTCTTGCATATTAATAATGAGCAACCTTTATAGCGTTGTGATAGATGCGCTAAAGCGGTACTGACCGTACATCTCCTGAAGCGCGCCACGGCCTTTGCCGAGGAATAGTCAGGAGATGGGTGCAATGCAGAAGCCATTGCGGAGCGGCCCGAAGCCCGAAATGACGGGGAAATCAGGAACCTTCCTTCCACCGGAAGAAAAAAGGTGGGGGCAGTTAGCTGTATCAGGATAGTCCTGATAGCCAGGCCTGATATAGCCGCCCGGCTGACGATCTCAGCCGAAAAACAGATCGATCAGAGTCCTGAGCTGATAGATATTTCAGGAGCGGAGCAACCGGCGGTCCGGAAGACTGCGTACACAAGCAGATTAAGAGTGTAGGACTTCTGAGGAAGCCCGGGCGTCGTACACAAGACGTAAAAAAGAGTGTTAGCCGACTGCTGGGATCCTTTCGTGGCCAGTAGGAGGCGACAAAAGTTTCAACACAGCAAGAGGCGTCAGGATGGGGAGGAAGAGCAGCCCAAAATATCACAAAGATTTGCATCAGCAGGCATATGACAGGCTTACAGGCATGCAGGCTTTTGGGAAAAGCAAAAAGGATGCAATGGCGGATGGAACTGCAAAGAGTAAAATCTTCTCCTTCTCTACATATAAGACCTACTGGAAACACATTAAGTATTTTATCAGCTGGGTAGGCGATTACCATCCTGACTGCACGACGCTGAAATCAGCGAAGCGTTATGTGCATGAATGGCTCGAGCAGCGCGCTAACCAGACCGATGAGAATGGGAGGCCTTTGAGAAGCGCTTGGACGATTCATACGGAAGCTGCAGCCCTTAATAAACTTTATGGGATTGGTAGAGATGAGCCGGACCGTTTTAAACCGCCTGTTCGTCATCGAGAAGATATCAAGCGAAGCAGGGAGGCCACTGTGCGAGACAAACACTTTTCTAAAACAAATAACTCCGAATTGATTAACTTCTGTCGCGGAACCGGATGCCGCAGGAACGTCTTGGAGAAGCTTGAAGGGCGGGATCTTTGGTCGCGCAGCCGGATGGAAGCGGAAAAGGCGGAGCTTGCAAAAAGCAGGTATAGAACGGAGGAAGAGACGGCGCGGTTAAAGGCGGTACGGGATGCGCTGTCTGTCTTTCCGGATCAGGACCTTTTTATCCATCAC
>ONMG01000213.1 GCA_900318855.1 uncultured Prevotella sp. | reverse complement strand
GTAAAATTGCCCTTCGGGCATAAAATAATGGGGTTCCACAGTCCGCTTGTAGGAAATGTGCTCACTTCACGGACTTCTCGTAGACTCTGACGAGGGGTGGAGAGGGGTATAATGTACTTGCAGTAAGATTGTCCATAGCTCACATAGCCCGCGCTTTCCCTGAGGAAGAGAAGGAAAAGCTATCTTATTTTATGCGTCGCAGGCGCAATTTTACGCGCCAGCGCTTTTCGTCATGGAAAGGCTTCGACCCCGACAGGGGTGAGGATGAAGCTATGGGATTGCCGTCGAGCTCGCTCGTAAGGCAATCCCTTAGCTTTAGCCTCAGAGCTCCATTGGGAGCGAAAGCCTTTTCATGATTTTCCTTTACCTTTTAGGTGGTACTACACCTCTTACAGAATTATGGGTGACGCTTTAGTGCAGTCAGGAAAAAGATATGAGGCTGCCACGTACTGCGCACTTCATGCTCGTGTGCCCCGTTGGGGCACTGTTGTCGTGAGTTTGTTATCCCCGTACTGCGCTCCTTTCAGTCGCTTGTGCGGGGTTACCCATGCGTGTGCCCCATCGGGGCACTGTCCTCTGTGTCACTGGTCGTTCCCCTCGTTTGTACTTTTTGCCTTCGGCAAGAAGATGGGCTGCACTCGGGAGTGCCCAAGAAAAAAGCAAGCTTTTTCCTTGGTCGTTCCCCTCGTTTGCTGTATCTTTGTGGCAAACTTCAAAGCTATGAAAAGAATAACGCAAGAGAACTTCGAGGCAGAGTATGCCGACAGCATAGAACTGCGCGAAATGGATAAGTTCATCTGCAAGGAGATGGGCCGGCAGGTGCACCGTTATATCAAGGCCATGTCGGGGACGCTGAAGAACATGGAGCACTTCGAGGCTTCGCTCACGGACCTCACTGTTCCCGAGAAGGAAGTGGCTATCGCCCGCTATATTGATCGTAATCGTAAGGTGCTCAGCGGACTCGACTTCCGCATTGTCGTGGCTCGGGCCATGGCCAACTATTGCGACACCTTCAGCTATCTGCTCCAGCTGCTGGCCGACAATCGCCGTATGGAATTCTATCTGGACCGGCTCCAGTCGAAGTACATCCGTTTCCATGAGGTCTTCGAGGCCGACGGCAAGTTCGGCATCCGCAGTCACGACGGCACAGTGCTCATTCCGGCTGAGTACGATTTCCTCCGTACTCCTTATATATATAAGGACGATCTCGATGTGATGCCGGTCATCGCTGAGAAAGAGGGTAAGATGGGACTGGTGCTGCCCGACGGCAAGAACACCGTGGTGGCTCCCTTTGTCTATGACAACATCTCACTGCTCGACGAATATCCCTATTTCGAGGGAACTAAGGATGGAGAGACCGCAGTGATTCGGCTGGACTGAGACGGTGTCGTTTTTTTATTTATGCGCACTTCGGGCTCGTGTGCCCCCCGGGGCACTCCAGCTGATAGCACGGAGTTATCCCCGATTTGCGCTCTTTTCAGTCGCTTAATCGGGGTTACCCATGCTTCAGCCCTCGGGGCTGTCCTTGCTGCATGCATTACATCCACCCCGACTATCGGTAAGAGCTGTAAGTTGCTCGAAGAAGGGCAGGCTAGTATGGGCTATGGGCAAAGATGCAGAGTTGTCAGCCGAGCAGATTTCTTTCTAAACGATTCAGTCCAGGAGAATATTTCATTTATTTTTATTGCTTTGGCCTTGGTGCTTTGGGGGGTATTGATTATCTTTGCAGTAATTTAGAAGATAACAGAACCAATAGTGAAACTTATGAAGCTAAGAAACTTGCTTGCGGTGGTCTTCCTCTTCATTGTGGGAGTGGCCAGCGCGCAGATGCAGATGCCTCCCATTCCCAGGGATTCGGCATTCCGTGTAGGTAAGCTCGCCAATGGGCTCACCTATTACATCCGTTACAACAACTGGCCGGAGCATCGGGCCAACTTCTACATCGCTCAGAAGGTGGGTTCTTTGGAGGAGGACGAGAGCCAGCGTGGCCTTGCCCACTTCCTCGAGCACATGGCCTTCAATGGCAGTGAGCACTTCCCCGGCGACAAGCTCTTGGAGTGGTGCCGTTCGGCCGGTATCGAGTTCGGTGGCGACCTCAATGCTTACACCGCTATCGACCAGACGGTCTACAATATCAATAATGTGCCCACCTCGCGTCCGGGTGCCGTCGACTCCTGTCTGCTCATTCTGCGCGACTGGTCGTGTGGCCTCACCCTCGACCCCAAGGAAATCGACAAGGAGCGCGGTGTCATCCATGAGGAGTGGCGCCTCCGTACCAGTGCCTCAAGCCGTATGTTCGAGCGCAATCTGCCTAAGCTCTATCCCGGTAGCAAGTACGGTCAGCGCTATCCCATCGGACTGATGAGCGTGGTCGACAACTTCAAGCACCAGGAGCTCGTCAACTACTACCACAAGTGGTATCACCCCGACCATCAGGGCATCATCATCGTCGGTGATGTGGATGTCAACAAGGTCGAGGCCCAGATAAAGCAGCTCTTTGACCCCATCAAGAACCCGAAGAATGAGGCTCCGCTCGTGGTGGAACCCGTGCCCGACAATGCACAGCCCATTGTGGTGGTCGACAAGGACAAGGAGATGCAGCAGTCCTTTGTCTCGCTGATGATAAAGCACGACGTCTTCCCCGACAGTCTGAAGCAGAGCCCCATCTATCTCATCAATGAGTATGCCAAGAATGCAGCCATCTCGATGCTCAATGACCGTTACACCGAGGCTGCCCAGAAGGCTGGCTGCCCCTTTGTGAGTGCCTCCACGGATGACGGCTCCTACATCTATGCCAAGACCAAGGACGCCTTCTCGCTCGATGTGCAGCCCAAGGACATGGCCCACACGGCCGACGCGCTGAAGGCAGCCTTTGTTGAGGCCCGCCGCGCCGCTCAGTTCGGCTTCACGCCCACTGAGTACAAGCGCTATCAGGAGAACTACCTCAGTCAGCTCGACAAGCAGTACAGCAACAAGGACAAGCGCTACAATGCCCAGTTCTACGATCAGTGCGTGGATAACTTCCTCGACAACGAGCCTATGCCCTCCATCGACTACACTTATCAGATGATGAAGCAGGTGGTGCCCATGATTCCCGTGGATGCCGTCAATGAGATGATGAAGGAGCTGGTTCCTCAGAACGACAGCAATATGGTCATCATCAGCTTCAACACCGAGAAGGACGGAAACGTCTATCCCACCGAAGCGCAGCTCCTTGACGCCGTCAAGGCCGCACGGGCCGAGAACATCACGGCTTATGTCGACAATGTGAAGAACGAGCCGCTGATGACGCAGAAGCCCAAGGCCGGCACCATCAAGAAGGAAGTCAAGAGCCCTAAGTTCGGCTACACCAAACTCTATCTGTCCAATGGCGTGAGCGTCATCCTGAAGAAGACCGACTACAAGAAGGACCAGGTGCTCCTCTCGGGCGTCGGCGGTGTCGGTGAGTGCGCTTACGGCAAGAGCGACTTTGCCAACGTCAAGGCCTTCGACGAGGTCATCGGCGTGAGCGGTCTGGGCAGCTTCTCCAGCACGGAGCTTCAGAAAGCCCTGGCCGGTAAGATTGCCAATGCTAACCTCACTATGGGTGAGCGCCGCATGGCCATCGACGGCAGTGCCACTCCGAAGGATGTCGAGACGATGCTGCAGATGACTTACCTCTACTTCACGCACATCAATAAGGATGCCGATGCCTTCGGTAACCTCATGCAGCAGTATGCCACCGCCCTCAAGAACCGCAAGCTCTCGCCTGAGCGTGCCCTCGGCGACTCGCTGACTCTTACGCTCTATCACCATGACTGGCGTCAGCAGCCCATGCTTGAGGACAACCTCAAGGATGTCAACTACGACCGCATTCTCCAGATGGCAAAGGAGCGCACAGCCAACGCCCGTGGTTGGGAGTTCGAGATCGTGGGCAACTTCGACGAAGCTACCATCCGTCCCCTCGTCTGCCAGTATCTCGGTGCACTGCCTGTCAAGGGCAAGGCCGAAGTGGGCAAGCGTGTACTCACCTACGAGAAGCGCAATGTGGAGAATCTCTTCTATCGCAAGATGGAGACGCCCAAAGCCAATGCCTACATGATATGGCTCAACGAGAAGATGCCTTACTCGCTGCAGACGGCCATCCAGGCCAGCATTGCTGGGCAGGTGCTCGAGATGATTTATCTGCAGAAGATTCGTGAGGATGCCAGCGCCGCCTATTCCTGTGGCGCCTATGGCTCTGCCTCACTGGCCGACGATGGCTTCCATGTGGTGCAGATGATTGGCTACTGCCCCATGAAGCCTGAAAAGAAGGACATCGCACTGAAGATTATGACCGATGAGGCCAACAACCTCACTAAGGCCTGCGACGCCGAGAAGCTCAACAAGATTAAGACACTCATGCTCAAGCAGATTGACGACCGCGCCAAGACCAACAACTTCTGGAGCGACGTCATCTATCGCTACGACAAGATGAATGTCGATACCTACACCGACTACAAGAAGACGGTGGAGGCACAGACTCCGGCTACCATCATGGCCTTCATGAAGCAGTTCCTCTCCACGGGTAACAAGGTGTCGGTCATCATGCTTCCCGACACTGCGAAGTAGTTTGTCCTCGGAGTTGAGGGCTCTCGCCCCTTTCTCCACCTTATTATATATATAAGGGCCCCGCCCAAGTCAGCGTTTGCTAACTTGGACCGGGCCTTTTTCGTGTAGAGCCCTTGGGGCCCACATGTCCGCTGTTTAGGGCTACAGGATTGTGATGGCTTATGGGCGGGATCTTGGAAGACATCTACTCGGCCGACTGTCCGGTATCTTTGTCCATAGCTACTATTGTCCCTGCCATTCCCCCAACGGAAAGGTAAAGGAAAATAGTCCTGGGCAGGCTTACGCTCCCAATGGAGCTATGGCTCTGAAGTGATGGGGTGGCCTTACGAGCAAGCTCGACGGCTACCCTATCACTTCAGAGCTACCTCTACGAGGTCAAAGCCAGCCCAAGACGAAAATCGCTATAGCGTAAAATTGCCCTTCGGGCATAAAATAATGGGGTTCCACAGTCCGCTTGTAAGAAATGAGCTCACTTGTCATTTATCCTTCTACGGAGAACCGCTCGTAAGCTACATCAACATGGACATGGTCGTGATGATGCTCCGTGCAATGCTAACATAGCGTACAAGTCCATCGCTATCTTATTTTATGCGCCGCAGGCGCAATTTTACGTGGCAGCGATTTTCGTCATGGAAAGGCTTCGGCCCCGACAGGGGTGAGGATGAAGCTATGAGATAGCCGTCGAGCTTGCTCGTAAGGCCATCCCATAGCTTTAGCCTCAGAGCTCCATTGGGAGCGAAAGCCTATCCATGATTTTCCTTTACCTTTTAAGTGGTACTACACCTCTTACAGAATTATGGGTGACGCATTAGTGAAGTCAGGAAGAAGATCTGAGGTTGCCACGTACTGCGCACTTCGTGCTCGTGTACCCCCCTTCGGGGCACTACAGCAGGGATGGTGTACAATCCTTGGTCTGCGCTCCTGTCGTCGCTTGACCAGGGGTACCAATTCTTCAGCCCCGTTGGGGCTGTCCTTGCTGCCACTATCTCACCCTCTTATCCACCCCTTGTATCATCAGATCAAGAAAAG
>ONMG01000027.1 GCA_900318855.1 uncultured Prevotella sp. | reverse complement strand
CTAAGTGATTGATATACAAGAAGTAATACAAAGTTAATAAATAATAAAAATCATCCAATTATTTGGATTGCAACATAGAAGAAAAAGGTCGTTCACAACGCAGCGAATGATAAAAAGCTACGTAGCGAACAATCGTTTGTCAGGCAACAAAATCAAGTGATTAAGTCAGCGCTGAAGTCCTTTGAAGCTCCAACCACGAATCCCCGCTGTTGTAACCGGGGGACGGCCGGTGCTGAAGTCTTCGCTGTATGCCGGTATCGCTACCCGCCACTGTTAATAATCTGTAAATCTTATATATTCATCCCCTTCCTCTATATATAAGAGGATTAAAATGTGTAACTTTGCACTTTGAACGAACGGGAATGGACTTAGCGTTCCCGTGCAGGCGTGTTAATAGCGTCATCTTTGGCCGGGTGACGTGGTTAGTGAATCGCCTGTGCGCAGGGATAATGCTGTGGATGGTCTCTTTTAGACTGGAGGCGCCGCGAGGTCTCTGCGGGCAACATTATGTTTTACAAAGTAATTAACAACGAATTACAAATGAACACTTTAAGTTACAAGACCGTCTCGGCTAACAAGGAGACAGTCAAGAAGGAGTGGGTGGTCGTTGACGCCACCGACCAGGTTGTGGGCCGTCTGTGCTCCAAGGTCGCTAAGCTGCTCCGTGGCAAGTACAAGCCCAACTTCACTCCCCACGTGGACTGTGGAGACAACGTAATCATCGTCAACGCTGCCAAAGTGCGTTTCACCGGAAAGAAGGAGACCGACAAGGTCTACACCCGTTATACTGGTTACCCCGGTGGCCAGCGCTTCACTACTCCCGCCCAGCTGCGCACGCGCAAGGACGGCATGGACAAGATGCTGCGCCACGCCATCAAGGGTATGCTGCCCAAGGGCCCCCTCGGCCGCAGCCTCATGGACAATCTTTACATCTATGACGGTGCCGAGCATCAGCAGGAGGCTCAGAAGCCCACTAACATCGATATTAACCAGTATAAATAAAAGACGCACATGGAAATGATTAATGCAATCGGTCGCCGCAAATGCTCTGTCGCCCGCGTTTATCTGACAGAGGGCACCGGTAAGATTACGATAAACAAGAAGGACATTGAAGTCTATTTCCCGTCGGCTATCCTCCAGTATGTTGTTAAGCAGCCCCTGGAGCTGCTCGAGGCTACTGGCAAGTATGACATCAAGGCCAACCTCGATGGAGGCGGTTTCACAGGCCAGAGCCAGGCTCTTCGTCTGGCCATCGCCCGCGCGCTCGTAAAGATTAATGCCGACGATAAGAAGGCGCTCAAGGATGCCGGTTTCCTGACCCGCGACAGCCGTGCTGTTGAGCGTAAGAAGCCGGGACGTCCCAAGGCACGCCGCCGCTTCCAGTTCAGCAAGCGTTAATATGCAGAACCTTGCTGGTCCTCCCCTTGGATTTGTGCCCCCTGCTGTTCAGCTGTCGGCATGACCACGGTGAGGAGACAGGAAGGCTCGCTACTGTTTAGCATCTAAATCTCCCCGATGCTGCCCTATACCTTTTATATTAGGGGAGCCTACGGGGAGACTGATTCGCAAGAGAAGAATTAAAAAGAACGTAAACACATTTAAAAAGCAAACACAATGTCAAGAACAAACTTTGACCAGCTGCTTCAGGCTGGTTGCCATTTCGGTCACCTCAAACGCAAGTGGAATCCTGCCATGGCTCCTTACATCTTCATGGAGCGCAACGGTATCCATATCATCGATCTCAACAAGACGGTCGCAAAGATTGACGAGGCCGCCGAGGCACTCAAGGGTATCGCCAAGTCGGGCAAGAAGATTCTCTTCGTAGCCACCAAGAAGCAAGCTAAGGACATCGTAGCCGAGAAGGCTCAGTCGGTCAATATGCCTTACGTCATCGAGCGCTGGCCCGGTGGCATGCTCACCAACTTCCCCACCATCCGCAAGGCCGTGAAGAAGATGGCCAACATCGACAAGCTCATGAACGATGGTACCTTCTCCAACCTCTCAAAGCGCGAGCTTCTGCAGGTCACACGTCAGCGTGCTAAGCTGGAGAAGAACCTTGGCTCTATTGCCGACCTCACCCGTCTGCCCAGCGCTCTCTTCGTGGTCGATGTCATGAAAGAGCACATCGCTGTGAAGGAAGCCAATCGCCTCGGAATCCCCGTGTTCGCTATTGTCGACACCAACTCCGATCCCCGCAATGTTGACTATGTTATTCCTGCAAACGATGACGCTAAGGACTCTGTCGAAGTGATCCTCACCGCTTGCTGCGGTGCTATCGCTGAAGGACTTGAGGAGCGCAAGGCTGAGAAGGCTGACGAGAAAGCTGCTGCCGAGCAGGCTGAAGAGGCTGCCGAAGGCAAGGGACGCAGAGCACGCAGAGCCCGCAAGGACGATGAGGCTGAGGCTGCACCTGCCGCTGAGGCTCCCGCTGAAGAGGCTGCTCCCGCCGCAGAGGCACCTGCTGAAGAGGCTCCCGCAGCTGAATAATCCAATGCCGGCGGCTCGCGTGGCAGTATCCCTGCCTGGCGCCGTAGCCGCCGACACTACAGTGAATACTCAACACCCAATTTCATAATTCAACATTACAACAATGGCTGTTTCAATTGAAGATATCAAGAAGCTCCGTGCCATGACCGGAGCCGGACTTGCCGACGTGAAGAAATCGCTCACCGAAGCTAACGGCGATTTCGAAAAGGCTAAGGAGCTCCTTCGCGAGCGTGGACTCGCCATCGCCGCTAAGCGCTCCGACCGTGTAACCACCAACGGTTGCCTTCTGTCCAAGAAGGTGCCTGGATTCGCTGCTATGGTCGCTGTGAAGTGCGAGACCGACTTTGTGTCGGCTGGTAAGGACTTCATTGCCATGACCCAGGAAATCCTCGATGCCGCTATTGCCGCACGCTGCAAGAACCTCGATGAGGTGAAGGCACTCAAGCTTTCGAACGGCGATACCGCAGAGGATACCGTGAAGCACTACTCCGGTATCACGGGTGAAAAGATGGAAATCGACGGATACAACTACCTCGAGGGCGACAACATCTCGGTCTACGACCACATGAACAAGCACATGCTTGCTACGATGGTGCAGCTCGACAAGGACGATGAGGAGGCTGCTCACAAGGTAGCTATGCAGGTGGCTGCCATGAAGCCTGTGGCTCTCGACGAGGCTTCTGTTCCCCAGAGCGTCAAGGACGAGGAACTCCGCATCGCAGTGGAGAAGACAAAGGAGGAGCAGGTGCTCCGCCAGGTGAAGAATGCGCTCACCAAGGCTGGCATCAACCCCAATCTTGTTGATTCCGAGGATCACATCAAATCCAATGTGGAGAAGAAGTGGCTCACCCAGGAAGAGGCCGACAAGGCTCGCGAAATCATCGCCGAAGTCTCCAAGACGGCTGCTGAGCACCTCAACGAGCAGATGATTCAGAACATCGCCCGTGGTCGTATGGCTAAGTTCTACAAGGACAACTGCCTCGTCGACCAGGAGTTCCAGTTCGCCGACGAGGACGGCAAAGTCTCCGTTAAGGACTGGCTCAAGAAGCATGGCGGTGCCAACATCGTCGCCTACAGGCGCTATACTCTCTCTGCAGAATAAGAGCACCCGGCTTTATATCATTCACACAAATTCTCAGCGTAGCGCCTGTTTCTCACCGAAGAGCAGGCGCTATCTTTTTCCACCCCATCAGCTATGAATATTTTTTGCGTCGGCATGAACTATGCCCAGCACAATAAAGAGTTAGGCTGCACGTTATTCTCACAGGAGGCTCCCGTGATATTCACTAAGCCCGAGTCGGCGTTACTCAAGAATGGCAAGCCCTTCTTCATCCCCGACGACATGGGGCGTATAGACTACGAGGCCGAGCTTGTGGTGCGTATCAGCCGGTTGGGCAAATGTGTGCCGCAACGCTTCGCCCACCGCTATTACGACGCCTTCACCGTGGGTGTCGACTTTACGGCCCGCGAGCTTCAGCAGCGTCTGCGCAGCCTGGGACTGCCCTGGACGCTGTCAAAAGGCTTCGACGGGTCGGCCGTCATCGGACAATGGACCGCCCTCAGCGAGCTCCCCTCCGCAGGCAGTATCGGTTTCCGGCTCGATGTCAATGGCTCCAAGGTGCAGCAAGGCAATTCTGCCGACATGTTCTTTTCGGTCGATGCCATCATCGCCTACGTGAGTCGCTTCTTTATTCTGCGAACGGGCGACCTTATCTTTACCGGCAGCCCCGCTGGGGTAGGGGCGGTGAGCATCGATGACCACCTGGAAGGTTTCCTGGGTGAAAAGAAGGTGCTCGACTTCTATTGCAAGTGAACACGATGCCCCTATTGTTGCATGGATATAATAAGGAACAAGATGAAACTACAGAAATACCTACTCCTGGCCGTGGCCTTCATCGCCATGAGCGCCAGTGCCGGCAGCTCTAAATTTTTCAACCTGACAGCACAGCAGGTCAGGGTCGACTCCATGCTGCCCTCCTTCGCCTACACGATGCCGTTGCCGGCCCAGTATCAGGATTCGGTCTACTCTGTTAAGTTGCTTTATCCCGAATATATCGACCTCACCACAGCCGAAGCAAGACGTTTCGAGAAGCTCGGTGGCAGTAGGCAACAACAGGCGGAACTCTCCCAGCAGGTGCTCTTCGACCGTGGCAATCCCTCACTTCAGGTGGCTTTCTCGCCCATTGTCTTCCGCGAAGGGCGCTATCAGGCCCTTGTGAGTTTCATGCTGCGCATCGAGACCCGTGCGCTGCCGCAGGCACAGCGAGCCCCGCGGCGTGCGCAGGTGAACCCTGCCGACCGTTATGCTGCTCACTCTGTACTGGCTACGGGCAACTGGGCTAAGATAAGAGTGCCTTCGACAGGTGTCTATCAGCTCACCGAGTCGGTGATTAAGGCTGCCGGATTCTCCGATCTTTCCAAGGTGAAAATCTATGGCTATGGTGGTAACCTGCAGAATGAACGTCTCGTGGCCTCCGACCTCATCAACACCGACGACTTGAAGGAAGTGCCTACCTATACAGTAGGTGGCAAGCGGCTTTTCTATGCCCGTGGCCCCGTCTCGTGGACCGACAACAAGGCCACACGCCGCACCCGAAATTTCTATTCCAACTATGGTTATTACTTCATTACCCAGAGCGATGGTGACCCCTTAGCCGTCGACAGCACCACCTTCTTCCAGTCGTTCTATCCCTCGGCATCCGACTATCACCAGCTCTACGAAAAGGATGGCTTTGCATGGTACAACGGAGGCCGTAACCTCTTCGACCCCGAGACCATCGTCCCTGGCGGTCAGAAGAAATATGTCTTTCACCACCCCTCCACAGCCACTTCGGCCACGCTCTCGGTGAACGTCACTGCCGGTGTCGACGGTCATGCCCAGGTGCTGCTCAATGGCAAGGTGATAGGCAACATCACCCTATACCTCTCTGACAAGGAGCAGGACAAAGGTACCCAGACCGTGGGCAACTATACGGTGAGCCAGCTCTCGCCCTCCGACACGGTCACTGTGAAATCAATCGATGGTGATGATCTTCACCTTGACTATATCTCGTGGACTTACGACAAGCCAGCCCCGGCACCCTTGGTCAGTGGCACCTTCCCCGTCCCTGAGTATGTCTACAACATCACCAACCAGGATCATCATGCCGATGGCTTTGCCGACATGGTCATCATCATCCCCACGTCGCAGAAGCTCCTTCAGCAAGCCCGTCGGCTGAAGGCCTTCCATGAGACGCACGACGGCTTAAGGGTGACCATTGTGCCGGCCGATGAGCTCTATAATGAATTCTCCAGCGGCACCCCCGACGGCAATGCCTACCGACGCTATCTCAAGATGCTCTACGACCGTGCGCAGACGGCCAGGGACAAGCCCAAATACCTGTTGCTCTTCGGCGATGGCTTCTGGGACAACCGCATGGTGATGCCAGAGCTTCAAGGGTTCAATCCCGACGACTATCTGCTGTGCTACGAGAGCGAGAACTCCTTCAACAAGGTGTACTGCTACGTTGACGATGGTTTCTTCTGCCTTCTTGATGACGGTGAGGGGGCCAATCTCCAATTGAGCGACCTTGAAGATGTGGCTGTGGGACGCTTCCCGGTAAGCAACGAGACCGACGCCAAAACCATGGTCGACAAGACTATTGCCTATGCGCAGAACAAGGATGCCGGTGACTGGCAGAATACTATCATGTTCATGGGCGATGACGGCAATCAGAACCTCCACATGACCGATGCCAACGACGCGGCCGACGAGGTATCCCGGCTTCATCCCAACTATCTCGTCAAGAAGGTGATGTGGGATTCCTATCAGCGGCAGACCTCTTCCACGGGCAATACCTATCCCGATGCCACGCGCGTTATCAAGCAGCAGCAGGCCAAGGGAGCACTCATCATGGACTATGCCGGCCACGGTAATGAGTCGCAGCTCTCCCATGAGAAGGTGATCACGCTCAACGACTTTGCCACCTTCTCCAATCAGCACATGCCCTTGTGGATAACCGCCTCATGCGACATCCTGCCTTTCGATCATCCTACCTCCACACTGGGTGAGGCTGCCGTGCTTAATCCCAATGGCGGTGCTATGGCCTTCTTCGGTACCACCCGCACTGTGTATGCCGACCGCAATGCTGTCATCAACAGAGCCTTCCTTCGTCATGTCCTCAGCCGGCAGGACGGTAAGCCCCTTACGCTGGGCGAAGCACAGCGGCAGGCCAAGATAGAGCTCATCACTACCGGCGCTGACCGAACCACTAACAAGCTGCAATATTCCCTCCTCGGCGACCCCGCTCTGGCGCTCAACCTGCCCTCGCTCAATATTGTGGTGGACTCCATCAACGGTCAGCCTCTCGGCACCTCTTCCATGGTGATGCTGAAAGCCGGCAGCGTGGCACGCATTGTGGGCCATATCGAAGGTGCTGAGCAGTTTGACGGCACTGTGACAGCCACCGTGCGCGATGCCAGTGAGCTCATCGTCTGTCGGCAGAACGACAAGAATGAGGCCGACAACGCCTTTACCTATCATGACCGCACGAAGACCGTCTTCTCGGGTACCGACAGTGTGAAGAACTCGCGTTTTGCTTTTGCCTTTGCCGTGCCCATGGACATCAGCTATTCGGGCGAGAGCGGACTTATGAACCTCTATGCCGTCAACAGTAGCCACACCCTGAGTGCCAACGGCCACACCGAGGCTTTCACGCTTGCAGGAACCGAGGCCTTAGGCAATGATTCCATTGGTCCTTCCATCTACTGTTATCTCAATTCGCCATCGTTCACCAACGGCGGCAATGTGAACACCACGCCCTACTTCGTGGCACAGATTAACGACGAGGACGGCATCAACTCCACCGGTGCCGGCATCGGTCATGACCTGCAGCTCGTCATCGACGGCAATCCCTCGCTCAGTTTCGTGCTCAACGATAACTTCAGCTTCGACTTTGGCTCCTTCACTTCGGGTTCCACTTTCTATGCGCTTCCCGAGCTCAGTCCCGGCAGGCATACCCTGCAGTTCCGTGCCTGGGATGTGCTCAACAATCCTTCCACCTGTACCCTTGACTTCAATGTGGTACGTGGTCTGGAGCCTCGTCTCTTCAATGTGAGTGCCACCAACAATCCCGCCACCACCTCCACTACCTTCATCCTCACCCACGACCGCATGGGCAGCTCGATGGATGTGGAGATCGATGTATTCGACCTCAGCGGACGTCAGCTATGGCGTCATGAGGAGTCGGGAGTGAGCACATCGAGTGCTTATACGGTAGGCTGGGACCTCACCACCGACAATGGGCAGCGGCTTCAGACGGGAGTCTACCTCTATCGCGCCCGTGTCTCATGCGAAGGTAGCGGTAAAGTCTCAAAATCGAAGAAACTCATTGTCATTGGCAATAATTGAGCCCCGGTGACGTTATTCACTATAATGTTATATTTCCGATAACAGTTAATCAACAAGAAGAATGAGCAGAACTTCCAGGATATTCTTCCTCGCTCTGCTGCTGGCACTGCCCTTGCTGCTGCCGGCACAGGACAAGCGGGATATGTTTAACCCGGTCAACACCTCGGTCACCTCGCAGACCATAGCTCCCGATGCCCGCGCAGCCGGTATGGGCGATGTGGGTGCCGCCACCGACCCTGATGTGTTCTCACAGTATTGGAACCCCGCCAAGTATCCGTTCAATATCAGCCGCGCCGGCGTGGCCATCAACTATACGCCGTGGCTCCGCAAATTGGTCAACGACATGGACTTGGCCTATCTCTGCGGCTACTACCGCATTGGCGACCACAGTGCCGTGTCGGGCTCCCTGCGCTATTTCTCGCTGGGTGAGGTGCAGACGAGCAGTGATATGGCAGGCAGTGGCGACATGACCATCAATCCCTATGAGATGTCGCTCGACGTGGGTTACTCGCTGATGCTCAGTGAGAAGTTCTCGATTGCCGCCGCTATCCGCTGGATCTACTCCGACCTTACCTACGACTTCACTGAGGACACCTCTCCTGGCTCGGCCTTTGCTGCCGACCTGGCTGCCTACTATCAGAACTACATCACGCTCGGTGAGCGCGAGTGCCAGTTGGGTATAGGTCTGAACATCTCCAACGTGGGTTCTAAAATCAGTTTCGGCGGCGACGACAACAGTGAGTTCATTCCCACCAACCTGCGCTTAGGTGCCTCGCTCATGGTGCCGGTGGACGAATACAATCGCTTTTCCATCTCTGCTGATGCCAATAAACTCCTGGTACCCACCTACCCGAAACAAAAGGAAGGCGAGAGCACCGAGGACTATCAGCAGCGAGTGCAGAAGAACTATTACGACGTGTCGAGTATCGCCGGCATCTTCAAGAGTTTCGGCGATGCCCCCAACGGCTTCAAGGAGGAGATGCAGGAAGTCAACTGGAGCGTGGGTGCTGAATACGTCTATCACGACCAGTTCAGCGTGCGCGCAGGCTATCATCACGAGAGCGAGAATAAGGGCAACCGTAAATATTTCACTGTGGGTGCTGGCTTCAAGATGAGCGTATTTTCGCTCGATGCCGGCTACGTCATTGCCACAGCCAAGAGCAATCCCCTTGACCAGACGCTGCGCTTCTCGTTGAGCTTTGATATGGACGGCATCAAGGATCTCTTTCGCCGTCGCTGATTTAAAGAGTTATAGCTATGAATATCAGAGTTGGTATGGGCTACGATGTTCACCGTCTTGTGGAAGGACGTGAACTTTGGTTGGGCGGTATCCGCATCAATCACACCATGGGACTCCTTGGGCACAGCGACGCCGATGTGCTCATCCACGCTATTTGTGACGCTCTGCTGGGAGCAGCCAACATGCGGGACATCGGCTATCACTTCCCCGATACGTCGGTCGATACGCTTGATATGGATTCGAAGGTGATTCTCCGCCGTACAGTGGAACTCATTGCCGCTGAGGGTTGGCATGTGGTGAACATCGATGCCACGGTGTGTGCCGAGCAGCCCAAGATTAATCCCCATGTCGGAGCGATGAAGGCCTGTATGGCACAGGTCATCGGCTGTACGGACGACTGTATCTCCATCAAGGCCACCACAACCGAGCGCCTGGGCTTCACCGGGCGTGAGGAGGGTATGTCGGCTTATGCCGTGTGCCTGATTGCCAAGTGAGAGTAGCTCTCACTTGGGATATGTGAGTGCTGACAGAAAGGCTGTCTGCACGCTTGTTTGTGTTTTGTTTCCCCTTATGCTTATTTCTCGAAGTGCTGGTAATCCTTGCAGCTCCGCCAAGCTCCGCCCCATTGAAAGCCATGCTGCAGGAAGAGACGGTAGCAGAGGTCGTTACGGTCGATCTTGTAGATGAATGATGCGCTGCGATTAGCATAGCGGCGGGCTCCGGCAGGTCGGACGATGAGTCGGTTGTCGCGGCCTTTCTTTACATACGGGTTATAGAAGGTGTTGATGTCGACGGCCATTCCACGGGCATGGGCCGAGAGTTTCCTGGAGCCTGCTACCTTGCGATAGCAGAAGCAACTCGAGTTGTTGTCGTTCATGGCGCGCTCGTCATTGGCGTCGTAGTTGTCGAGCAGCACTACGCGGTGGATAGGGTAGCGGGCATCGTAGAGTTTCCTGAAGATGTCTACAAGATCGGCGGCGATGGCCTTGTTGCACACCATCTCACCGGTGCGCACCTTTCCGTCGATGTCGTAGTGGAGCAGCCTGATGTAGCGCAGCATGGCCCTTGTGATGATGGTGTTGGGCTGGAAGGTATTGCCCTTCATGCGGCGGAACACTTGGTCGGGAATGGGCTCGCTGCCGAAGCAATGGGAGAGTCCTATGCGTGCAATTTCGTGCGGTGTCATCACTACTCCGGCTTTCCACGTGTGCGCGGAGTCCTTGGACTGTGCGCTGAGTGGGCCGCACAGGAGCGCAATGCCGAGTAGGATGAATATAGCTTTCTTCATGTGTTTCTTGTTTGTCTTACATTGTGCTGCAATGAGTGACAGTGCTTCGTCTCAGCCGTTTCAGGAAGCTTTCTCGAGTCCTTTCTTCCGGTATATCCATATCTCCGCTGAGTTGATGATGTTCTGCCAGAGGATGTAGCAGCCGGGTCCTACCGTCGACAGTGGGTTGAGGTAGGCTGTGGCTATCCAGATGGCAAAGGCCGTATTCTTCTGTCCCAAGGCTTGTCCGGCTTCCACAGTGGCATCGAAGTAGTGGCCGATGAAGCGCCCTGTAGCAAACTGCACGATACATAGCAGCAGTCCGAGCAGGGCAATGATGAGAATGAAGAGCGCTGTGGTGTCGGCATGCACAATATTCTTCACCGTGGTGCCCGTGACGATGGTGAGCGAGCAGCCCCAAAGATAGTAGCTCAGGTCTTTCACTCCTGTCACCCACTGGTGGAAGCGGTGCATACAGTGCTTCACGATGAAAGCCAACAGCATGGGCACTACGAGAACCACGCATACCTCGTAGAGAATCTTCATGAAGGCCGCTATGAATGTGATGTCGGCTGCTTTCTCAATGAGTGGGAAGCAGGTGGGGATGAGCAGGGCTGTGATGAAGTTGGAGAGGAAAGTGTATGTGGTCATCTGCTCCAGATTGCCACCCAACTTGGCTGTCACCACGGGAGCTGCCGCGGCGCAGGGGCCAATAATGCAGGCCAGTATGGCTTCCATGAGGATGAGGGCTTCGCCGTGGAGATGGAACACCAGGATGAGCAACACGATGGCGAAGACAAACACCACCTGCTGCACGCCCACCCACAGGTGCCATTTCACGGGGATGAGCTTGCGGAAGTCTACCTTGCAAAAGGTGACAAAGAGGATGAGAAACATGAACAGCGGCAGTATGGCATTGCCGATGGGGGCAAACCAACAGGCAATGGGGTCCAAAGCCGGAGTGTAGGCGAATACCAGATAGACCACAGCTCCCACAGCCATGGCTACGGGGAGGGTCCAGTCGCGGATGAATTTGAGAATCTGATTCAATTTACTTTACGGGATTATACTTGGGTACGAGGGCTTTCATTATCGACCAGCCGATGAGGTAGGCCACCGAGCAATAGCAGAAGATGAGCATGTAGCCTGCTTCCTTGCCTTCGAAGCCCATAATGCAGACATGGTGAGCGGCCACGTAGTCGAGCAGATATCCGCTGCCGATGTTAATCAGGAAGGAGCCCACGCCGCCGGCCATGCCGTTAAGGCTCGTGATGGTGCCTACGGTACGCTTGGGGAAGAGATCGCTGCCCACCGAGTAGAGGTTGGCCGACCACGACTGATGGGCGGCCAGGATGAGGCCCAGCAGGATGATGGTGAACCAGCAGCTGTAGCGCCCCAGTGGCTGTGCGAGCAGTCCGAGCAGTGGCACCACGGCGAAGATGAGCATGGCCCTCACACGGCTGTCGTAGGCTCCGCGCCCTGTGCGGTCCATGATGATGGAGGGCAGCTTACCACCGTAGAGCGATAACAGTGTGAGTGCATAGAGCGTAAAGATGAGCATCTGTGCCATGAAGGTGTCGGAGCGGTAGCCCATCACATCGCTGATGTAGGCTGGGGTCCAGAAGAGGATGAACCACCACACCCCGTCGGAGAAGAACTTGGCCAGGATGATAGCCCATGTCTGCCTCAGTCGTGCGCACTCGCCGACGCCGATGGCGCGCCCTTCGTCGGTGGTGGCCTCGCCAGCGTTGCTGTCGTTGTCCTGCAGGATGTAGCTGCGCTCGGCAGCATTTACGTGAGGATTGTGGTCGAGGTCTTTATAAGCGAACACCCAAAAGCCCATCCAGACGAAACCCAATACACCGATGAGCACAAAGGCCATCTCCCAGCCATTGCCCACGCCGATGGAGCGGAAGTAGCTGGCAATGGAAGGGATGCAAAGCGGTGCCACAAGAGCACCCACGGTGGAGCCGGCGTTGAAGATGCTTGTAGCGAAGGCGCGGTCGCGCTTGGGGAAATATTCTGCCGTCACTTTCACGGCCGAGGGGAAGTTGCCCGATTCACCGACAGCCAGCACGATGCGGGCAGCAATGAAGAAGAATACACTCACTGTGGTGATGGTCGACACCACTCCACCTGTGGCGCCAATGAGGGTGGCGGCACTGCTCATGCCCACCACATGCTCGGTGGCCCAGCCACAGGCCGCATGAAGGCAGGCGCCGGCCGACCAGATGCCGATGGCCCACAGATAGCCTTTCTTCGTGCCGAGCCAGTCGATGATGTGGCCGCTGAAGATGTTGGCAATGGCATAGCAGATGGAAAAGGCAGCGGCTATGATGCCGTAGTTGGTGTCGGTCCAGTGGAATTCTGGTGCGATGAAGTCCTTCCAGGTGAGCGAGAGCACCTGCCGGTCCATGTAATTGATGGTGGTGGCCAAGAAGAGGAGTCCGCAGAGCACCCATCTGAAGTTGGTCATTTTCTGGTTAACGTCTTTCTGTGTCATAGTTGTTTGCTTGTTGGCCTCCCGTTGCTGGGGAAGGTTGTTATCAGGTTGGTTTTTACATGTCAGTTGTGTTCTGGTGGGGCATGCACCGTCAGGTCCGGATAAAGAGCCTGCCGGTGCATGCCGGAACCGTCATCTCGGAGTCTACATCACGCCTATCCAGCGCAGTACGTCGTTGAGATTGGCCACCACCATGAGGAGTATGAGCAGTCCCATGCCCACGTACTCGGCCTTGAGCTTGAAGTTCTCGCTCAGGTCGCGCCCGATGATGATCTCGCAGAGCAGGAAGAACACGTGACCGCCGTCGAGTGCCGGTATGGGCAGTATGTTCATGAATGCCAGGATGATGCTTAGGAAAGCTGTCATCAGCCAGAACACATGCCAGTCCCAGGTGGGTGGGAACAGGCTGCCGATGGCTCCAAAGCCGCCGAGCGACTTGGCGCCGTCGCGTGTGAAGAGATACTTCATGTCGTCGACATAGCCGCGGAGCACCTTCCAGCCATATTTTACTCCGGCGGGGAAGCTTTCGAGGAAGCCGTAGCTCACGTGCGTGTTGCGGTAGTCGCGCAGCACATTGTGATTGTACATTCCCATCTGCAGCTCAGCTGTGAGCACGGTGCTCACCGTGTCGGTGGTGCCGTTGGGTTGTGCGATGACGAGCGTGGCCTTCCTAATTTTCATGCTGTCGGCAGGAGTGACAGCTTCCGACATGCGGTCGGACAGTCGCCCCACCTCATCGTTGTAGGCATTGTAGGAGTCTATGGGCTTGCCGTTGAGTGCCAGAATGCGGGTGCCCTTGCGGATGCCGGCCTTCTCGGCAGGTGAGCCTTTCATCACACTGTCGATGACCATCGGCATGAAGGGCTCCACGAAGCGTGGCGTATTCTTCACCATGCTGAGCAAGTTGAGGTCGCCAGGCAGGTGAATGGTTATCTTTCTGCCACCGCGCAGCACTTCCACGGTGCGGGCCTCGCTGAGGTCACGGTACATGTCGCCGCCAAAGCTCTTGATAGGGCCCCGGTCGGTAGCAATGAGGCGGTCGTGGTCGCGGAATCCCAGTGCCTTAGCCTCACTGTTGAAGCGCATGCCATAGGTATAGTTGGCCGGCTCCACGAAGTCCTCGCCCCAGGCGAAGAGCACCATGGCATAGATGAAGAGCGCCAGGACGAAGTTCACCGTGACGCCCGCCACCATGATGATGAGTTGTTGCCATTTGGGTTTCGAGCGGAATTCCCACGGCTGTGCGGGCTTCTTCATCTGCTCGGTGTCGAAACTTTCGTCAATCATCCCTGCTATCTTGCAGTAGCCACCTAAGGGGAGCCAGCCCATGCCGTACTCGGTGTCGCTACCTTTGGGCTTGAAGCTGAAGAGCTTGCCGCTCCACTTGCCGATGCCGAGGTCGAAGAAGATGAAGAACTTTTCGACTTTCACACCGAAGAGTTTGGAGGCTACCATGTGACCTCCCTCGTGGAGGAGCACAAGCAGCGAGATGGCAAGGATGAACTGAAGAAGTCGGATTAAGAATATTTCCATTATGATACTGTCGGTTTAATACTGTTTTAGAACGCGAATGAAATCTCTCTTATTGTTGCAGCAGGCCCTCAGCCACTGCTCTGGCCTCAGTGTCGGTTTGCATATATACGTCGTAGTCGGGATGACTGTCGAAGGCCGTCTGCTGCATGGTTCGACCAATGATGTCGGACATCTGGTAGAACGAGCAGCGGCCCTGCCTGAAGGCCAGGTTCACCACCTCGTTGGCGGCATTGAGGATGCAGGGCATGTTGCCGCCCCTGCGTATGGCCTCATAGGCGAGGGTGAGGCAGGGGAATTTCTCCTGGTCGGGGCGGAAGAACTCAAGCTTTGTGTCGAAGAGGTTGAGACGCTCTCCTTGGAGCGGCAACCGTTTAGGATAGCTGAAGGCATACTGGATGGGCAACCGCATGTCGGGCACTCCCAGCTGCGCCTTCACGGCGCCATCGACAAACTCTACGGCGCTGTGCACAATGCTCTGAGGGTGGATGAGCACCTCAATCTTCTCTGCTGGCACACCGAAGAGCCATTTGGCCTCCATCACCTCGAAGCCCTTGTTCATGAGTGTGGCCGAGTCGATAGTAATCTTGGCACCCATCCTCCAAGTGGGGTGCTTCAGGGCGTCGCCGGCTGTCACCGTGGCCAGTTGCTCGCGGGTGAACAGGCGGAAGGGGCCGCCCGAGCAGGTGAGCAATATTTTGGCTATCTCGTTGTCCTCATCGCCCACCAGCGACTGGAAGATGGCACTGTGCTCGGAGTCGACGGGGAGGATGGGGGCGTGGTATTGCTGTGCCAGATTGCAGATGAGCTCGCCGGCTACCACGAGTGTCTCCTTGTTAGCCAGGCATATCTTCTTGTGAGCTTTGATGGCGTGGATGGTGGGGGCCAAGCCGGCATAGCCCACGAGAGCGGCCAGCACCATGTCGACAGGGTCGGCCTCCACGATTTGGCAGAGTGCGTCGGCACCTGCATACACCTTGATGTCGGGGGCATCGCTGAGTGCATCGCACAGTGGTTTATAGTAGGCTTCGTTGGCTATCACCACGGCGGCTGGGTGGAAGCGGCGGGCTTGCTCGGCTAACTGCTCATAATGGTTGTTGGCCGTCAGGCAGTAAACTTCATAGAGGTCGGGATGCTGACTGATGACATCAAGCGCCTGAGTGCCGATGCTACCGGTGGAGCCAAGGATACAAATCTGTTGTCTCATTCGTTATATGTCTAATATGCCTTCCGGCAAATTCAGTGTAATGGTTCTCTGCTCTCGGTCGATGGCCGCAATAAGGTCGGGGTTAGCGGGCAGGAGCCTTCCTTCTGTGGTTTCAAAGAGCACGTTGGCCGTGCTGTCGTCCACACTTGCTATGATTCCCACGTCGTGGCCTTTCTCGTCGGTCAGCCGATAGCCGGTCAGCTCGTTCCATGAGGGCATGCGGTCTTCGTTGTCGGCCAGTTTTCTTGGGAAGAAGACGTCGCATCCTGTCAGTTCGCGTGCCGCGTTCTCGGTGTCGATGTCGCGAAATTTCATGAGGGCGGTGCTGTCGTTGCGGAACCGGTAGGCCTCCATGAAAAAGGGTACGAGGATGCCCTCGATATTGAGCACGAGATAGTCGGCGTCGACACGGTCGAACACGTCGTCATCGAACATGAAAATGATTTCGCCCTTCACGCCATGAGGCCTGCCCAGTCGGCCTATGCGAAAGACTTCTTCCTGCTTAATCATCCGAACGTGTGATATGAGCGCCGAGCATATTGAGCCGCGTCTCTATGTTCTCATAGCCACGGTCAATCTGGGCAATGTTGTCAATCCGGCTTGTGCCATTCGCGCTCAGGGCAGCAATGAGCAGTGCTATGCCGGCGCGGATGTCGGGACTTGTCATTCTTCCGGCACGCAGCGTACGTTTATGATCGTGGCCCACCACGACGGCACGGTGAGGATCGCACAGGATAATCTGCGCTCCCATGTCGATGAGCTTGTCGACGAAGAACAGTCGGCTTTCAAACATCTTCTGGTGGAAGAGCACGCTGCCGCGGGCTTGTGTGGCGACCACAAGAAGTACAGAGATGAGATCGGGAGTGAGCCCTGGCCAGGGTGCATCGCTGATGGTCATGATGGTGCCGTCGATGAACGATTCTATCTGATAGTGAGGCTGATGGGGCACGATGATGTCGTCGCCTTCAATCTTCAGCCGCACTCCTAATCGCTTGAAGGTATCGGGGATGATTCCCAGATTCTTCACCGAGGCATTCTTGATGCGGATACCGTCGCCCACCATGGCTGCCATGCCGATGAAGGAGCCCACTTCAATCATATCGGGCAGGATGGTGTGATGGGCCCCATGGAGACGCTCAACCCCGACGATGGTTATCAGGTTGGAGGCAATGCCGCTGATGTTGGCTCCCATGGAGTTGAGCAGATGGCAGAGTTGCTGGATATAAGGCTCGCAAGCTGCATTGTAAATGGTAGTGGTGCCTTTGGCAAGGACTGCGGCCATGATGATGTTGGCGGTTCCCGTGACCGACGCCTCGTCAAGCAGCATATAGCTACCTTTTAGATGCTGAGCCTCAATCTGGTAGACATTGCGCTCGTCATCGTGGACGAAACGAGCTCCGAGATGCTTGAAGCCCAGGAAATGGGTGTCGAGACGGCGGCGACCTATCTTGTCGCCACCAGGCTGTGCGACGGTGGCCTTCCCGAATCGGCCAAGCAACGGCCCGATGGTGAGCACGCTGCCGCGCAAAGAGGAGCATCGCTTCACAAAGTCATCGCTCTGCAGATAGTTGAGGTTGAGGTCGTCGGCCTGAAAGGTAAAGGTGTTGCTGCCTTCCCGCTCCACTTTTACCCCCATGTCGGCAAGCAGCTTGATGAGATTGTTCACATCGAGGATGTCGGGAATATTGCTGATGCTCACCTTGTCGCTGGTGAGCAGGCATGCACTGATAACCTCGAGTGCCTCGTTCTTGGCACCCTGAGGCTCAATCGTGCCCTTGAGGGGATGACCACCTTCTATGATGAAAGACTTCATTGGTTGGGTTATTTCCGCTTGTGCTTTTTCTCGGGCTCGTGAGCCACGGTGTTGAATTTGAAATGGTCGAGATCGAGCTGCACTTTGCCGTCGGTGAACTTGGCCAGGTCGGATGCCACCTTCTCGTCGTCACACGAGCCGTGGCTCCACTGCATGAGATTGCGTTTCATCTGATTGGCTGTCTGGCGAATGAGCTCGTTGCGCTCCGGTCCGTCGGGCATGTTCTTCAGTCGTTCGAAGAGCTCGAAGATGAGGCTGCCATAGTGCTTCACCGGAATCTTCTTCATCGGATAGCTCATGGGCTCGGGCTTGGTGGATATTTTCTTGGCCTCGGACACATCGAAGGGATAGTCGATGTCGAGCTTGAAGTCACTCATGATGGCAAGATGGTCCCAAAGCTTCTGCTTTTGGTCGGTAGCCTCCCGGTTTTGTGGCGTCATGCGCCCCATAATGGCTACAATGGTTTCGGCACAGCGTTGGCGCTCTGCCTTGGTTTTCAGTCCGACGGCGTAGTCGACCATATTCTGTATCTCACGCCCATATTCGGGCAGAATGAGTTTCTCGCGCTGGGTGTTATAGTCTAATCCTTCTATATTCATAGGGGTTTCTTGATTGATTCTGTTACAAAAGATTCTTGGGGAGTTTGGCCACAAAGTCCTTAAGGTAGAAGGGGACGAAGTAGGCGACGTCCTCGAAGCGCTCTTCGGCGATGCGCTTCTCGGCCAGCGGAAACATGTTCTTAGCCAGTGGCTGGATGCCCTCGATGAGGTGGGCGTTGGGATGATGAATGACGGTCATGCATTTGGCCGCTCCATTGCCGAAGAAATACACCGGGCCTTGATCGAGAAATTCACGGTAGGTGTCCTCGGTCACCACGTCAGCGTGGATGGGGCGCTGTTCCTTGAGACTGCGGTCGAAGACCTGAGCGTAGACTTCCATCCGGCGGGCGTCCAGCATCGGACAGAGCAGGGCGTCATTGCTGTCCACCATCTCCTGCAGCAGCACTGGCACGCAGAGCAGCTCCAAGGTGGGCACGGCTATGAGCTTGGCATCGCGCCCATAGCAAATGCCTTTGGCCATACTGGTGCCAATACGGAGCCCAGTGTAGGACCCAGGACCACAGCTTACGGCCACTGCATCAAGCGGGATGGCATGGTTATCAATGAATGAGAGTGCTTCGTCGACGAAGGTCCCTAATCGCTCTGCGTGATTGGGGCCCGTGTGGTCTTCTTTGTTGAAAATGAGTTCAGCTTCATTGCTGACAGCCACCGAGCAAACGTCGGTACTGGTGTCAATATTTAGTATACAGGACATAATCGTTGCCTTCTAACTCTAATTAATCTGCAAATTTACGCTATTTTCCCACAAAATTCGTACTTTTGCAGAAATTTAACGTGTGCTATCTATGATACAATCAATGACAGGTTACGGCAAGGCAGTCGTAACATTCAAAGACAAGAAGATTAATGTCGAAGTGAAGTCGCTCAATAGCAAAGCTCTTGACCTCTCCACGCGCATCGCTCCCATCTATCGTGAAAAAGAGATGGAGATTCGTCAGCTTATTGCTGCTAAGTTGCTCAGGGGCAAAGTGGATTTCGCTCTTTGGATTGAGAAAGACACGGGGGTGGAGCCTACGCCCATCAACGCAAAACTGGTGGAGAACTATTACCATCAGATTAAGAGTATATCAGCTGCCACGGGAATACCCGAGCCGAGCGACTGGTTCTACACCTTGCTGCGAATGCCCGATGTGGAGACGCGCACCGAAACAGAGGTGCTCACGCCCGAGGAATGGCAGGCTGCCCGCAAGGCCATCGACGAGGCCATAGGTGCTCTGTTGGCTTTTCGCCGTCAGGAGGGAGCAGCACTGGAGAAGAAGTTCAACGAGAAGATTGACAACATCGAGGCATTGCTCCACAGCATCGAGCCTTTGGAGAAGAGCCGTGTGCCGAAAATCAAAGAGACCATCATCAAGGGACTGGAGCAGATCCCTGAAGTGGAATACAATCAGAACAGACTCGAGCAAGAGCTTATCTACTATATTGAGAAGCTCGACATCAGCGAGGAGAAGCAGCGCCTGGCCAATCACCTGAAGTATTTCCGGGAGACGATGGCTGAGGATAAACCCAACGGTAAGAAATTGGGATTCATTGCCCAGGAGATGGGCCGCGAAATCAACACCACGGGCTCGAAAAGTAACCAGGCTGAGATGCAGAACATCGTGGTGAAGATGAAGGATGAATTGGAGCAGATAAAGGAGCAGGTGCTCAATGCGCTCTAACGTATAGAACTTCAAAGCATGTACTTATGGTAAATCAATCAAGCAACATTCAAGTTGGCGGCCCTCAGCCGGCAGTCGCTAAGAAGCGTGGCAAACTGCTCATTTTCAGTGCGCCGTCGGGAAGTGGAAAGAGTACCATCGTGAATTGGCTCATGAAGAATCATCCTGAGCTGAAGCTGGCATTCTCGGTGAGCTGCACTTCGCGGGCGCCCCGAGGAACAGAGCGCAATGGAGTGGAGTACTTCTTCATCACTGCTGATGAGTTTCGTGAGCGTATAGCCAAGGGGGAGTTCCTGGAATATGAAGAAGTCTACCCCGGCCGGTTCTATGGTACGCTCAAGTCGCAGGTCGACAGCCAACTTGAAAAGGGTGAGAATGTAGTCTTCGATGTGGACGTCAAGGGAGGCTGCAACATCAAGCAATACTATGGCGAGCGTGCCATGAGCCTCTTCATCCAGTCCCCGTCCATCGAGGAGTTGCACCGCCGACTTGTGGAACGGGGCACCGATGCGCCCGATGTGATTGAACAGCGGTTGGCTAAAGCCTCCTACGAGATGACTTTCGCACCGAAATTCGACCATATTGTTGTCAACGATAAGATTGAAGAGGCTGAGGCTGCCACTTACAAGTTGGTCGCCGACTTCCTCGAAAAGGCATAGTCGAATGCGGATAGGCATCTACGGCGGGTCGTTCAATCCTATTCATAACGGGCATATAGCCATAGCCCGACAGCTCCTCGATAAGCACCTTGTCGACGAGGTGTGGCTGATGGTATCGCCTCGGAACCCCTTGAAGGCTGAAACCGGATTGCTTGACGAGCAAGAGCGGCTGCGTTTGGCACAGAAGGCGCTCAGAGGCATCCGCAATGTGCTGGTGTCGGATTTCGAATTCCGTTTGCCTCGGCCGTCCTACACTTGGAATACGCTCCGGGCTCTCTCGTCGGCCTACCCCCAGCACCGCTTCTCGCTCGTCATCGGGGCCGACAATTGGGAGGCTTTCTCCAAGTGGAAATTCACGGGGCGCATCCTTGGGCACTACCCTGTCCTGGTCTATCCGCGGCAAGGCTATGATGTTAGTGAAGACAACTTACCGGAGGGAGTGACGCTTGTCAGAATGCCCCTGTTCAATGTGAGCAGCACGCTGATTCGCTCGCTCATTGGCCGGGGAGAGCAGATAGACGGTCTTGTCCCCTCCGCAATTAAAAATGATGTGATCGACGCTTATCGTAGTCTTGGCTGTTGATTCACACGCTAAAGCAAACCCGATAAAAAGTTAGACTTAATGAAAGCATTGTTTGGCATCCGTCCGGGGGAAAGGCTGTTGGCAGCCGTTGCCCTCCTCGTGTTTATTGCCCTCAACGCACTGGTCGTTGTCAAGTATTATGGTCTCTTCACCCCCGTGAGCGACAACACCTGGCAGCTCTTCATCCATAATTTTCACCTTTCCGGTTTCGATCCCATCACCTATGCGGTGATTACCGATTGGACGGCGGGCTACAATGTCTACCGCCATCCGCTGCTCGCTTTCTTCATGTTTCTGCCCTATCTTCTCAACTGTGGGTTGACATGGCTTACGGGCATCAACTGTGCCCTCTTCATTGTGGCAGGCATCAACGTGTTCTGTAGTCTTTATGCCTTGTTGTTCATGTACCGTATATTGAGCGAGATTGTCGGTCTTGGACGTGCCTGCTCAGTAGTGCTTTCCACGTTGTTCTTCTCCTTTGCTTATGTGATGGCATCATCGGTGGCACCCGATCATTTCATCATCTCCATGATGCTTCTTCTGCTGGTGCTTTACCTGGCAGGCTGCCACATCAAGGAGCATAAGCCGATGACCATGAAGGAGACCATCGTGTGCTTCGTTCTCACTGCCGGTGTGTCGCTGAATAACGGATTGAAGGTTTTCCTTGCAGCCCTTTTCTCCAATGGCCGCCGGTTCTTTCGTCCACGCTATCTCATATTGGCCGTTCTCGTCCCGGCAGGGCTTATCTGGACTACAAGTGAAGTGGAATATGCCAAGCTGGTGTGGCCCAAGGAGCAGGCTGCCAATGCAGCACGAAAGGCTAAGGCCGCGGCCAAACAAAAGAAGGACTTTCAAATGCAGCTGAAGCAGGGGGTCGACTCAGCCACGATCATTGCCAAGCAGAAGAAGCAGCGCATGGTAAGTCACCGTCTTAAGAAACTCGGCAAGCCCATAGAGCCCAACGGCTTCCTCAGTTGGACCGACATCAGTACCTCGCGGTGGCAGTCGGCGGTAGAGAATCTCTTCGGTGAGTCCATCCAGCTCCACCGCGACCATCTGCTTGAGGACACGCTGCGCAACCGCCCCATCATAGTGCATTATCGGCACGCATGGCACTATGTGCTCGAGGCCTTTATCATGCTGCTCTTCTTAGCCGGCATTTGGGCTGGCCGGCGTAGCAAGTTCCTCTGGCTCGCGCTTTCCTTCTTCGGTCTCGACCTTATTATCCATTTGGGGCTGGGGTTCGGATTGAATGAGGTCTACATCATGACGGCCCATTGGATTTATGTCATCCCCATTGCCATCGGCTTCCTTCTAAAGGCGATGAGGCCATTGCCACGGCGATGTCTCACCTCGTTGTTGCTACTTGTTTCACTCGGTCTGTGGTGCTGCAATGCGTCGCTCCTTGTGAGGTTCTTCTTTTAGAAAGCCATGAAGTCGGTCTTTGCCATTCGTCGTGATGAGCGTTGGCAGGCAGCGGTGCTGCTGGTCTTCATTCTTTTCTTTGAGTACCTCATTATTGCAAAGTTTTGGGTGCTCTTCGCCGATTACGACCATAGAGCGTGGCTCAACTTCATGCGCAATTATCGCATGTCAGGCTTCGACCCTATTACCTACAGTGTGCTCACCGACTGGCATCAGGGCTACGATGCGCTGCGTCACCCGCTCCTTGCCTTCTTGATGTATCCCCTCTATGGGTTCAACCAGCTGCTGTGGTGGGTCACCGGAGTCAACTGCTGTCAGCTCATCATGGGTGTTGTGCTCACGTTTTGCGGCCTCTATTCCTGTCTCTTCCTTCAGCGCATCCTCCGAAATGTTGTTGGTGTCTCAGCATCGGCAGCTTTCTCGTTGACATGCATGTTCCTGCTGTCAGCCTATATTATCGTAGCGATGATAGTGCCCGACCATTTCTGCATCAGTCTGTTTCTGCTGATGCTGACCCTCGGTAAGTCGGCCGGGAAACTGAAGCAGGGACAGCGTTTCAGCCTCCGTGAGTCGGTGTTCCTCTTTATGGTGACGGCTGGTGTTACCCTGTCGAATGGTGCTCTTGTACTGTTGATACTGCTCTTCACCAATGGCCGTGCGTTCTTCAGCCGTCGCTATTTTCCGGGTGCAGTCTTAGCTCCCGCCTTTGTGATGGGACTCCTTTCTTTCGGCATGGGTCGGCTGACGATGCCCCACAAGAGCGATAAAGGCCTGGTGAAGAATGAGATGAAATGGACGGACACCAAGCTCAATCGTACGGACGTGCTTCGGGAAAACTTTTTCGGAGAGTCGATGCAGTTCCACCGCAAGCATCTGTTGGGAGATGTACTGTCTGGGCGTCCGGCAATCGAGCCTTATGGAAGCAAGTTGCATTATGTGGCCGAGGCTGTCGTGTTGCTGTTGCTGGCTGGTGGCATATGGGCTGG